>CAUYYY010000285.1:0-3512 GCA_963577165.1 Planctomycetota bacterium
ACCCCCGCCGCGTTTGCGGCCGGCTGTGTTCTTCCGGCTTCGGCTACGCCTCAGCCTCCAGAACACAGCCGAGTTACTTAACCCCGATTCTCTCACTCAACCTGGTACAAAGGCTGGGGGGTTGTCACCATCTGTCGTGGAAAGGGCACTACTGCTATTGAGATAATCATAGGACTGGGAGTCCAGCCTGGTGAGATTTGTAAAGAGGTTATCAACCTGCTAGGTGCTGGAACGGAGAAGTGGAAGGATCATCACCCAGAAATCGATTTCCAAAACGGTATAGAACTTTATGTCTTTCAGTGAACGCCCAACACGTGGCCAGGGGACACTTGCGCACCACCACCCACCGGTCGCTCCCTTACGGTCACGGCTCGGTGCTAGGCGTCAACAAAAATGTCACCTATCCGGCATTCAAAGTCGGGCACGACCTGCTCGCCGCCTAGCATGTCGTTTTCGGTGAGAACGGTGATATCGTCCGTCGCGCGATAGACGGTGACGGTCCGACCACCCGGGTTCACCAGCCAGGCGAGCTCCACGCCAGCCGCCAGCCAGCGGCGCATTTTCGCGTCGACTTCTTCGATCGTATCGCCGGGTGAAGCCACCTCGACGGCCAAAGTGGGCGCCGCAGGGTAGAAGGTTTTGGGAATTCTCGACTTCTCAAGTTGCTGCTTGCGAATAAATGCGATATCGGGAGCTAAGACCGTATCGGGGTCTTGCCCGATGAGAAAGCCGGTCTCGGCGCCGAACACCTCTCCCATCGCGCGAGAGTAGACATGACTCGATAGCAACCAGGAAAGCCTGCCAACGACGATTCCGTGCTCACATCCGAACAGATTCATCACATGCAGTTCGCCCTCGACCAACTCACACCGGCCAACGCTGCTCGACATATGAAACAGCTCGTCGGCGGTCATGATTCTGGCGGATGTGCTCATGTCACTATTGTACCACACTCGCCACGCGCCGGGTCGCGATGGCCCAGGCGAAACAGCTTGCCGGAGCAGCGCTACCGCTCGTTCCAGCCTATACATGTTTGCTACACGGCCGCGTAGAAGCTGACGAACATGGCCGTGCTTTGCGTCTTGATCTTCGGTCCCCAGCCGGCCTGGCCGAAGCCGATCATCCGCGCCTTGCAAACTTCTTTCATCGCCTCGCGGGCCGGTTTGAGATAGTCGCGCGGGTCGAACTTCTCGGGCGTCTCGCTGAGAACCTTGCGAATCGCGCCGGTGATGGCCAGCCGGTTGTCCGTATCGACATTGATCTTGCGAACGCCCGACTTGATACCGCGTTGAATTTCTTTGATCGGCACACCCCAAGTCTGTCGCAGTTCGCCACCATACTTGTTGATAATGTCTTGCAGCTCTTGCGGCACGCTGCTTGAACCGTGCATCACCAAGTGACAATTCGGCAGCCGGCGATGGATATCCTCGATGCAGCTCATGGCCAGCACTTCGCCGTCCGGCTTGCGGGTAAACTTGTACGCCCCGTGGCTGGTGCCGATCGCCACGGCCAACGCGTCGACGCCCGTCTCGGCTACGAACCGCTCAGCTTCTTCCGGATCGGTTAGTAGTTGGTCTTTCGACAGCTTGCCCTCGGCGCCGTGGCCATCTTCCTTGTCGCCCTCGCCCGTTTCGAGCGAGCCGAGGCAACCGAGCTCGCCCTCGACGCTGACACCTTTGGCATGGGCCAGTTCGACGACCTCGCGTGTGACGCGCGCATTGTAATCGTAGTCGGCCGGCGTCTTGCCATCGGCTTCGAGCGAGCCGTCCATCATGACCGAAGTGAAGCCGTTTTCGATGGCGCTGGCACACGTCTCGGGGCTATTGCCGTGATCTTGGTGCATGACGATCGGAATGTGCGGATAAAGTTCGGCCGCGGCCAGCATCAGATGCCGCAGATAGTTATCCTGCGAATAGTTCCGTGCGCCGCGCGAGGCTTGGATGATCGCCGGCGACTCGGTTTCGTCGGCCGCTTCCATAATCGCCTGGATTTGTTCCATGTTGTTGACGTTCAGCGCGGCGATGCCGTAGCCGTTCTCCGCAGCATGATCCAACAACAAACGCATCGGTACCAATGGCATCGTTCCATCTCCTGGTTCGTGTGGAAAGGAGGGCGCGCAGATCGAATTCGGGACTCCGCAGGGCCATCCTTTTATTCATCGGGCCTCCTGTTCATCGGGGATTCGTGTGCCCGCTCTGCTCGAAAGTTTCTGCTTTTCGCCGGGTAGGTGCAAGCCGGTCGGCTCAGCTGTGTGGCTTCAGCCGAAATTGGATATTAGTTTGAGTGGTTGCCGAGACGATCAAGTATAGCTTATACTTATAAACAGCGTTGGCTTCGGAAGGCCCCGAAGCGGGTCCCTGATGGCCGCGCGGCAAACTTTTTTCCGCGGCTTGATTTTCCACCGACCACACGAAACCCCATGGCCAGCAAAACCGACAGCATCAAACCGGACAAACAGAACCGCGTCCAGCAATTGCGAGGCTTCTGTTGCACGGCACAGAGTGGCAGCATCTCGAAAGCGGCCGAGCGGATGCAGCTCAGCCAGCCGTCGGTCTCGCTGCAGATCCAAGCTCTCGAGCGAGAGTTCAAGGTCAAGCTGTTCGAACGCCGCGGGCCAAAAATCTCGCTCACTCCCGACGGCAAAGCGCTCTATCAGTTGGCCTCGCCACTGGTCGAACAGCTCGATCGTTTGCAAGAATCGTTTGCAGCCATGCGAGGCGAGGTCGAGTCGGGCCGGCTCGATATCGCGGCCGGTGAGTCGACCATCTTGTATCTATTGCCCGAGTTTGTGCAGCGGTACATGGTCGACTATCCCAAGGTGGAGGTCAAGTTGCACAATGTGACCGGCCGCAAAGGATTGGAGTTGATCCGAGCGGACGAAGTCGACTTTGCGGTCGGCTCGATGGTTGATCAGCCCGAGGATATCGAGTATCGGCCGAAGTTTTCCTATCCGCCGGTATTGATTACACCGATCGATCATCCGTTGGCCAAGATGAAGCGGATGAGCCTGCGCGATATCTCCCGGCATCCGTTGATCTTGCCACCGAAACATTTAACCACACGAGGCATCATCGAACAGGGATTTCATCAACATAACTGTTCGTATCAGGTGAAGCTCGAAGCGGGTGGCTGGGAAGTCATCAAAAAGTATGTGGAGTTGGGCCTGGGCATTTCGATTGTCACCGGCATCTGTCTGACCGGCGATGAACAGGTGGCGACCATTCCAGTGAATCGTTACTTTCCAATGCGGACCTACGGCGTCGTGTGCCGCAAGGACAAGCACTTCTCGCCGCAAGCCCAGCGGTTCATCGAGATCATGGGCGACGACCGGAGCAAGAAGTCGGCACGGAAAACATCGCAGGCGAAGTAGAGTTGTTGTTTAGCAGCACCTCGGCTGCTCTTTCACAAGGGATTCTGTGATTGGTTCGTTAGCAGCCGGGGTGCATCCAAACGCGGAGATTATTCGTCGGCAAACAAATCGCCCGGCGGCGACCGCGCAAGTCGAACAAGCA
>CAUYYY010000286.1:0-3507 GCA_963577165.1 Planctomycetota bacterium
CTCACCGATCGTTTCGATGATCTGGCGTCCGTTACCCATGATTTCTCTCCTCACCATGAACGGCAAATCTTCTGCCGAGTGAAGTCGTCTGGTTGCGAAACACGTAAACAGGGTATATCAAGCGCATACCGTATTCTCCGGTCACCGAAGGACGTTCTTCCTTGCAACCGGCCCCTTCTTATCTAGCGGCGCAGCACAGAAAGTTAGTGTGCCGTTGGTTGCGGAGGTCGAACGTGCCAGAATGGCGAAGCCAGTCGCGAGCTACTGGATTGTTTTCAGTAGTCGCCGGCACGTACCGAAGAAAGTTGGAAAAGATCGCTGGGTGTTGAGCAGTCTGGTCGGCGTCGCTTCGTGCATGCCTGTCCAAACCCCTCCCTATTAAGTATCGGTCGGATTTCCCAGCGAGGCAATGTTGACTTTCGGATCAACCCTTGAATGTGCTCTATTCGTCACAGCGGCAAACGGCCCCTAAGATCTTATTTCGCAAAGAGTAACGAAAATAAATGGGCCCTTTTCCAGTCAAAAAAGTTTTTAACACATCGAAGGTCGACTCTGCGAATTATTCATAGCCACGATAGAGTAGGTCCCAATAGAGTGGGTTTTGATCTAAGCCAGCAGCCGGGTCACGCTCTCGATCAAGCGGGCCATCGGAAACGGCTTGCGGATGTAGTCGTCGACGCCGAGCATTTCCGCGTAGGCCTTGTGGCGGCTGCCTTCATTCGCGGTAATCATGATCACACGCAAAGGCTCCGGCCGGCTGCGACGAAGTTTCTCGAGCACCAAGAAACCGCTTCGCTTGGGCATCATCATGTCGAGAATCATCAGGTCCGGATCCTCGCGTTCCACCATCGCCAAGCCTTGATTTCCATCGCGGGCCACGATGAGCGTGTATCCCTTGGCCTCCAACGCCAATCGCAACGACTCAACGATCTCATAATCGTCGTCGACCAACAGAATACGTTTCTTGGCCTTTTTCGTACTATCTTCTGCCATGGGAGTTCCGGTCAAGTTGGATCGAGGATTTGCCGCGAATCAGCGGAAGGCTAGGTAGGGACACCCAACCATATATACCGAATCATCAACAAAAGACAACCGGCTCGACTGTCGGCAATATCGCACTTCATCCTTCATCCTTCATCCTTCATCCTTCCCTTCCCCTCGTCCGGTATCTTCCGCCCGTGCGGGTCGGTGTCGGTTTCGATGAGCTTTTCGGCGATGTCGCTTTGCAACCGCGGACCGATGAAGTGTTCCATGCGTTCAGCCGGGTTGTGAACATGGTCTTGCGGCAGGCCGAGATGCTCGACCAGATACGCTTCCCAAAGGCGATGCGAGCGAACCAAGTGCCGAGCTTTTTCGCGTCCGCGCTCTGTGAGCCGCAAGCCGGTAGTTTGGCTTTCGATTTGGCCTTGTCGCATTAGCGTAAACAGCCCCAAGCGAGCCAGCAGCCCACCACCGACCGCATGGATCGCCTCACCAGAGCCCAGGCTGCGATCGACGGCCATTTCTTCCAGGCGGAAGAGCATCGCCAACAGATCTTCGCGCAGGATGCGCAGCGAGGTGCGGAGATTGCGGCCGATGGTGCTGAGGATGCCGTGGCGGGGCGAGAGGAATACCGTGAGCCCGTAGAGTCCGCCTGCGACCACGGCCATCATGCCGGCGGTGTTGGTATTGAATGTCTTAGACAATCCATAGCCGATCACGGCACAGGCGACAGCCAATCCGGCGGCGACCATCATCATACGACTCAGCCGATCGCACAGCAGGTGGGCGGTGGCAGCGGGCGTAATGAGCATCGCCACCACCAGGATCGAGCCGACCGCCTCGAACGATGCGACGGTGGTGAGCGAGACGAGCGTCATCAGCAGGTAGTGCATGGCCGTGGCCGAGATTCCCATGGTGGTTGCCAGCGCGGGATCGAACGTGGTGATCTTGAGTTCTTTCCAAAAAAGCAGAATGACTCCGAGATTGAGCAGCAGAACCGGGGCCAGCGTGATCGCCTGGCGAGGAATCTCCCAGGCGCCAACCGCGACCGTATCGATCACCACCTGGTCAAGTTCGCCCTCATAGACACAGGCCGTGTCGAAGTGGACGCCCGAAAGATTCCGCGATACCAGCAGAACGCCCAGCGCGAAGAACGACGTGAATACTACGCCCATACTGGCATCGGCCGACACGCCGCCACGATGTTGCAAGGCTTGGATCAAGAACGTGCTCAGCAGTCCAGCCGCCAACGCGCCGACAAGTAGCGGACCGATTGAGAATTTTCCGCCAATGAGGAACGCGATCACCAGGCCGGGCAACACGGCGTGCGAGAGGGCATCGCCGAGCATACTCATCCGCCGCAGGACCAAATAGCAGCCGAGCAGGGCGCAGGCGACGTTCGTGAGGCTGCCTACCACGATGATCCAGGCGGTGTTGGCCAGGTTGTCAGTCAGCAGCGCGACGAACGTGTGCCAGAGATCAGCCATCTTGATCCTCCGGCAGATCACTGCTGGGCAAGTCGATATGCGACGCAGAGTCATCCGGTGTCGCTACACTGCTGGGCAAGTCGTAGATCTGCCGTGGCGGGCCAGCAGTGCCACCGAGTTGGTCTTCCAGCCGCTGAATTATTTCCGGCGTGAGCACGTGTTCGATCAAGTCGGCATCGCGATCGACGTGGTCGGCGGCGATGCCAGCGCCTTCGATCAGAAACCGCTCCCAGAGGCGGTGGTTATGTGTGATTTGCGCGGCACGAGCAAGCCCTTCTGGCGTAAGACGAACCGTCTCGTTTTGGTATGCCAACAGGTGACGCCGCGACGCTTGACGAATGAGCCTACCGACCACACCGGGCGACCAGGAGCGATGCGCCCGAATCATGTCAATTGCAACGGCTGGCCGCTCGGGCAGTTGCGACTCGCAGAGTTCGTACAGGCTGCGCAGCAGGTTTTCGTGGGCCGTTTTTCGACGTAGCCGGAATTCGACAATCAGACGGCTCAACACACCACGCCGCGGCGCGAAGACGACCGAGAATAGGAAGATTGCCGTACCGACAAGCACGATCACCGGACCGGTTGGCAGCGAGGCACCGCCGGTCAAGAAAGCAAACGGATCGATCCCCAACCAGTTTTTCGCAGTGCGTGCCGATGCGACTGTGCCGAGAAGCCCGGTAGCGGCACCCAGAGCCGTCGAGAGCAGGAGCATGCTGCCGAGTCGATCGGTCCAAAAGCGTGCCGCGGCGCCGGGCATGATGATCAACGCGGCCATCAAGACCACGCCAACCGCCGGCAGCCCGACGATCGTGACGACCGTGAGCGTGCCCATCATGATCAAATCGAGCAACGTGATCGGCCAGCCCTGGGTTCGGGCAAACTCGGGATCGAAACTCAGCACCTTGAATTCCTTGTAGAGTGCCGATAGGACTGCCAACGAAAACAGGGACACGACGGCAATGACCACTAGGTCCTGATAGCGTATGCCGGCCGCCTGTCCGAACAGATAAGAATCGAGCCCCGACTTGCCGCCCATCGG
>CAUYYY010000287.1:0-3500 GCA_963577165.1 Planctomycetota bacterium
GGCCCCATTGGTGTTTCATAATGGGCATATACTCGAATAGTCGAACGTTTTGAATGCGGAGTGCGGAAGTCGGAATGCGGAATAGTAAAGTCCGAAATCCGAACCGGGTGGCACCGCCGATTTTTGCGCAGAAACCATCGCCACCCGATTCGGCTCACTCGCAAAATCGGCGGTGTGGCGCAGCCACAAGAGGGTATCGAACGGGTGGCAGATGTGGGTGGCGCATCGGATACGTACCCCAGGCGCACCTGCCAGGCGTAGCCTGGCGGCTATTAGCTAACAGCCAGCAGCCCATAGCTTACTCGCTAAATTGTCAAAGAGCAAAACGGCGCGATATTTCATCGCCGGACATCAATGTAGCAGATAGCGGCGCGAATTCAAGATCGCTTTTTGGCCACCCCTAAAGTAAGGGGGAAGGAGAAATGATGAAGTCCGAATGACGAATGTCTAACGCCTGATCTTTGACGCCTGTCGCTGCTACTCGATGCACCCGAGCTACTGTCAGCCGGAACGCGGAACCGTTAGTTTTTCACTTCCCTGGAATCACAATATGCCGAGTCGTATTTGCCGGGGACTGCCGTGTAAAGGCGATGTCGGTTACATTGTTGTCGATTCGGAGCTTGTCGGGCCATCATTTACGAGGTCAATTATGACCAACAAACTGGAAGTATGTTTCGAACGAATGAAGCCGGCGCAGATCAGGTCTGTCGTCGGCGGGCAGATATAGCGTTTTTGCCGCTGGGCGTATTGGAATGGCACGGCGTACACAATCCGGTGGGGGTGGATGCGATCAAGGCGCATCATGTTTGTTGCGAAGCAGCGAGGAAGCTTGACGGCGGTGCGGTGTTTTCGCCGCTGGTCTGGGGTGTTCCGCGAGACAGCTTCTTTATGAATACGGTCAGCTTGCTGGGCGATTTGACCGAACCGGTGGCCAAGACGCTCGGCACGACGCAATCGCGAGTGAAAGGTTTTGTCGACCATGGCGGTATGGAAGTGCAGAAGCAGTGGCTGTTCTATCAACGACTGGTGCGGATAAGCCTGGAACAGATTGCCGGATTCGGCTTCAAGTCGATCTATATCGTCTGCGGCCACGGCCCGTTGATTTACTGGGCCAGGCCGGTGGCGATCGCCTTTGCGCGTGCATCCTGGATGGCAGGGCAGGCGGTGACGGTGGCGTGTGGCTGCGAAAATGACGCCGCGGGGTTACAACTGGCCGACCATGGCGGCAAGTGCGAAACAAGTCTGACTATGGCCATCGATCCGACCTTGGTCGATCTGGATGAGCTGCGTAATCGAGAGGACTATCAGTTCATCGGTTGCGGTGCCGACGCGCTGGAATCGACAGCTGAACAAGGCAGCATCTGGATTGATGCATGTGCTGAAGCTATTGCGCAAGCCGCGCAACGGATGGTTGATCAATATCCGCAACTTCCGGATTGAAGAAGTGGATCGAAGAATCGAGATAGCACCGACACTTGTCCGGATTTCGCGTGGCCGGTGGGTTGGCGGTTTCCAGCACGTGTCGGTTCGTCGCGGCGGAAGAATCGTAGGCCGGAACGAGCGGTAGCGCTGCTCCGGCATCAGGCGATATGCGTGGGCCTCGTGGAACTCTGCCCACCCTACGATTGCCGCTGCTGCGCGGAGCTTGTTTCGGCCTACGCCAATCATCGGTGTCCGGACGGACACTGCTGGGCAAGTCATTGATCCGCCGTGGCGAACCAGCAGTGGCACTTGAATAATTCGCCGCGCCCGGTTGCAAAAATGCTCAGCCTTTGCGACGATTTGCGCTGAGGGCACTGCTCGGCGAACCTAGCTGGCCGTGGGGTGTCTTGTTTTGCGACGGAAAGGCGAAGCGACGGGTGGCGGGGAAGGAGCTTCGAGCGACAGCCCCGATATACCGCTGAACAGAGCGGGGCCGTCGCCTTAGGCTCCTTCCCCGGCACCCGGCCAGAATGTTCCACGTGCATTCTTGTAGATTCTTAGTGTTTACCCCAGCATACAGGCGAAGCGGCATGGCGGAATTAGGGGTCAACATCGATCACGTGGCCACGGTGCGCGAGGCTCGGCGGACGAACGAGCCCGACCCGGTGTGGGCGGCCATGCTCGCGGAACTGGGCGGGGCGGACGGCATCACGCTCCATCTGCGCGAGGACCGGCGGCATATTCAGGAGCGCGACCTGCGTGTGCTCCGTGAAACGGTGGCGGTGAAAATGAACCTGGAGCTTGCCTGCGAGGAAAAGGTTATCGTGATCGCTTGCCAGACCCGACCCGATCAGGTATCCCTGGTGCCGGAGAAGCGAGAGGAAGTCACGACCGAGGGCGGCTTAGACGTCGTGGGCACGGCGAGCAAGGTGGCCAAGACGGTCGAGCGTCTTCGCGAGGCGGGAATCCTCGTCAGTCTGTTCGTTGATCCCGACCTGAGCCAAATCGAGGCGGCCCGGGAGGTGGGTGCCCAGGCGGTCGAGTTGCACACCGGCCGATACGCCTTGGCCCGGCCGGGCGACGATCAACGGACGCAGTTAGAAGTATTACATCGGGCAAGTTCTCGCGTGGTCGAGCTCGGTCTGACGCTCCACGCCGGTCATGGGCTGACCTATCGCAACGTGAAGCCGGTGGCCGCGATCGCCAACATGTGCGAGCTGAACATCGGCCACAGCATCATCGCGCGGGCCGTGATGGTCGGAATGGAACGTGCCGTGCGAGAGATGAAACAACTGATTCACGATCGAATTTAGGATGGATTAGTACCACGAATCACACGAATAGACACGAATTCATCATGTGGCAGCTACAAGCAGGTGACTTTGTACGATCTATCAACTCGACATTCATCCTGATTGTTCGTGTGATTCGTGTCATTCGTGGTCTATCACTTCCTATCCACGTTACAATTTGAGTGACTAACGGACGAACTTAGGACGGAGCGTCATGGCGACACGAGGTGAACAGTTTGCCGGACTCTCGGTGGCGATGACGACGCCGTTTGCGGATGGCAAGGTCGATGCCGCGCGGCTCAAGGAGCAGGTTGAGTTCCAGGTCGCTGCGGGCACGACTTGTTTGGTGCCGACCGGCACGACCGGTGAATCGCCGACGCTATCGCACGAAGAGCACGAACGGGTGATCTCGACGGTGGTCGAAGCGGCGGCCGGACGGATCAAAGTGATGGCCGGAACCGGCTCGAACAGCACGGCCGAAGCATTGCGACTCACGCGATGGGCGGAAAAGGAAGGGGCCGACGCGGCGCTGTTGGTCGCGCCGTATTACAACAAGCCGACGCAGCAAGGATTCTACGAGCATTACAAAGCACTGGCCGAAGAGATCGGGCTGCCGCTTTGCATTTACAATATCCCAGGACGGACGGCGAAAAACATCGAGCCCGAGACGATCCTTCGTCTGGCCGAGCTGGAAAACATCGCCATGGTCAAAGAGGCCACCGGATCGTTGGACCAGGCATCGCAGATCATCTGCAATTCGGATCTCACGTTGCTCAGCGGTGATGA
>CAUYYY010000288.1:0-3459 GCA_963577165.1 Planctomycetota bacterium
GCGCCGCCGCCCGACGCACCGACAAGTGTGCCGTCCGCTTGATAGAAAACTCGCCGGGCGATGCCGCGATCGATTTCCGTTGCCTCGTGAGTGTGCAGCTGTTCGCCGGATTCCCAGTCGAAGATAAGCACCAGAGGCTCTTGCACACCGGCTAACGCGTTTGACGCTTTGTGCAGCCCGCCGCAAGCCAGCTGTTCGCCATCGGGGCTGACGGCCAGGCAACGAACTCCGCCGACACCATGGCGCAGGTCTTTGGCATCGAATGACCGAACGAGTTTTCCGGATGCTATTTCCCACTGGTTAACGACGCCGTTCAGATCACCGGTCAGCAGCCATTCGCCTGCAGGATGAAACAGCGTACTATAGATGTGGTTCTCATGCCCTGGGAAAGTGTGAAGGAGTTCCGTGGTTTCGGTGGACCAAATCTTCACGAGCAAATCGTTGCCGGCGGTGGCGAGCAACTTGCCATCGGGATGAACCGAAAGCCAACGCACCCAGCCATCGTGGGCAGCCATTTCGCGAGTCGGTTTTGCCGATTCCGACTCGGTTTCCCAAAAGCACATCTTGCCATCGTAGTCGGCGGTGAATGTTTGCTTGCCATCCGGCGAAAAACCGATCGCTCGGAGCCAACTGTCGTGCCCGCCAAAAACCGCGTGCTGGTCGGTATCCAAGTCCCAACGCTGAATGGTGGAATCCATCGCTGACGCGAAAACGTATCGGCCCGTCGGACCGCAGCGACAACCGATCAAGGGCGCGGAATGCTTCCACTCTTTCCAGACATGGGTCGATTTGATGTCAACCTCCGGCGTTTGCGGATCGTCGGCCTGGGCAGCTTCATCGCTCACGACAACAGCTCCTTGATCGTCTGTCCCGTTGGATCCGCCAGGGGTACCGGCCGGCCGCCGATGTTGAAGTGGGCCGTCGGATCGAGTCCGACGGCTTGCAGGTAGGTATGGAACAAGTCATTATGGTCGACTTGTCGGTCGGTCACTTCCGTACCGTCCTTATTGGTCGCCCCAATCACCGCACCTGCCTGGATTCCACAGCCGGCCATGGCGATCGAAAAACCCTTGCACCAGTGCTCGCGACCGTAGTCACCGTTGATATCGGGAGACCGTCCAAACTCGGACATCACGATCACCAGCGTGCTTTCGAGCATGCCTCGCTCGGCCAGGTCGTCGATCAACGCGGAAAATGACTGATCGAACTCGCCCAGCAGTTTGATGTGATAATTAAAATTCTCGGCGTGCGTGTCGTAATTCGAGTGCGAAACCTGCACGAACGAAATGTCGCTTTCCAGAAGTCGCCTGGCTAAAAGACACTGTCGACCGAGATCAAACTTGCCATACTTTTCGGCCGCCGATTCAGGTTCTTTTGTGACGTCGAATATCTCGCGCTGCTGCATCAGTTGAAGAGCTTGTTCGTAGCTCTGCACGTACGCGTCCGTTTCCGCCGTCCGGCGTCGCAGTAGGAAACGTTCGTTGGCCTGGCGGCGGAACGCATGTCGTTGATCGTCGATCGTGGCTGTCAACCCGCCCGGCAATTGACTGTTCTTCAGATCTCCGTCGGTGCCGACCGTGATACTCGCGTACTTTGGTCCGAGGTAAGCCGAGTTGCTGCTGCGCGCGCCTGCCGCTGAAGAGACATGAATGTGCCCGGGCAATAGGGATGGCCCTTCGTCCAATCCCTTGGTCACGACCGCTCCGAGATGGGGATAGTCGGTTATAGCTGACTTGGCGTGGCCGCGTTCAATCATGTAGCGACTTAGATTATGGTCATCGCTGGCCGTGTTGACGCTGCGAATGAGCGAGATGCGATGCATTTGCTTGGCGGTTTGTGGCAGCAATTCGCAGACGTGCGTTCCTGGAACAGACGTCGGGATCGCTCGAAACGGACCGCCGCTTAAGGTGCCCGGTTTCGGATCCCAGGATTCGAATTGGCTCAATCCGCCATTGAGGAAGATGGAGAGAATGCGTTTCTTTTTCGCAGCCAGTTGAGCGGCAGCCGCCGGACGAATCAACGCGTTCAATCCGGCAACGGTACCAGCTCCGGCCGTGAGCGTTCCCAGGAACTGACGACGTGCCATGGTGTGCTCGGACGAATTGCAAGCGTAATGGCCTTTCATCGTGTAACCTCGGGATGGAGAGTGAATCTTGTTGCCTGGCCACCTCGTCTAAGGAGTCGTTAAGAAATAACTTATCCATTTGTCCCCTCTCCCCCCGAGAGAGGGTAGGGTGAGGGCAAAAGGAAATGAATAAGTTATTTCTTAACAACTCCTAACCCGTTGCTACGGGGCTCAAACGAAATGGCCAAACAGGTCAGTAATTGAATCGGAACTCGAGCGACGCCAACAAGCCCCATGCCAGTTCTTGGATGGCCTTGTTTTGGTCGCTCATTCGTTGTGACAAATACTCAGTGATTGTTTTCTTTTCGGTATCGGTAGCTGGCCGTGAAAGTATCGCTAGATACAACTCTCCGGCAACAAGGTTGGGATTGTCGACGGATTGCAAGCGTTTCAAAAGCGTTCCTGCGGCTGGGCTGAGCCAATCTTGTACCTGGCCGTCATTGGCCAAGAACATCGCCTGATCCACCGTGGCACTGAACACATCTTGCGGTGCACCGGCCGGTGCGGCAAACAGCGTGACAAAAGTGCTTTCGACTTGAGCAACGCGTTCATGTACCAAAGCAGAGATCTCTGTCTGCTTCTTCCCGTCGTCAATCTCTGCTGGCTCTTTGTCTTTATGGTTGTTTGCCCATTCAGACTCGGCTTCGAGTTGAAACCGAGCCTTCAGCCCCAAGGCGGTGATCGCACTGCCGGCAAGTTGCTCGGGAGTTAGCGGTTTGAGCGAGCGAACGGCAAATCGGCGCTCCCATGACTTGCGGAGTCTTGCGCTGGCCAGGTCCGTCTCGACCGCTACGGATTCGTAGGCGTTCTTCGCTGCTGCTAACTCCTGCTGCTGTTGATCTGCCTTGGCGAGCAACGATTCGCGTTCCGCGGGGAGTTGGTCTTCGCGTGCAATCAGTTGATTCAACTCATTCGGCCGCGCCTCGGTCTCCGCGAGTCGAGCCGCCAGCTCACGCCGCGCATCCGACTTTTTCAGGTAATCGCGATAAAGATCGAGCGAGCTGAGTCGTCGTCGTCTCTCGTTCAACAACGACTCATGTTTCTTCCGACGAGCGTCGAAGACGCGCAAAGCACCTCTCGCTTCCGCCACCATGTCAGCAAGACCGACACACTCTGACTTAAGACCGGCTAGTTTCCGCTTGGCCGCCGAGAGTTGCTTGGCCAGCGCTTCAGATTGTTGCTTGTTGTCCGCGATCGATTGGTTGATGCCTGCGACTTCCTTGTTGAGCTGGTCCACTCTCTCTTTGTACTGGTTGTACGCGTTTGCCAGTGTTTCGTCATCGGGTAGCACGTCAGCCACTTTTTTGGCGGAAACGACGGCGACGGACAGGGCG
>CAUYYY010000289.1:0-3432 GCA_963577165.1 Planctomycetota bacterium
AGCCGTGTCTTCAAACGAAACTTTAGCAGTGTCTTCAAACGAATGGAGCACATTTCGCCAAAAAAGTATCTCGCATCTTGCAATAATCCATTGATCGCGTAGTCCTGTCTATAGATGAGGTAGCGGATTAGGGTCAAAATAAACTGGGGTGTGATCTATGCAGCAATCTCTTTTTGAAGCTCTGAAAGCCCGACGACCACTTGCCGTTGTCGGCGTGATCAACGCCTACTGTGCACGATTGGCTCAGCAGTCTGGCCATCGGGCAATCTATTTGTCCGGCGCAGGGGTGGCCAATGCGTCGTTCGGTCTTCCCGATCTTGGGATGACCAGTTTGCCGGACGTTGTGGAGGATGTGCGTCGGATCACGGGCACGACCGATCTGCCGTTGTTGGTCGATGCGGACACTGGCTGGGGCGATGCGTTGGGGATTGCCCGAACCACGACGCAGCTCTATCGCGCCGGTGCCGCGGGTATGCACCTGGAGGATCAGGTTGCCGCCAAGCGCTGCGGGCACCGGCCGGACAAACAGTTGGTATCCTGTCAGCAGATGGTTGACCGCATTCGCTCTGCGGTTGATGCACGCCCGGATGAACGGTTCATGATCATGGCACGAACCGACGCGGCTGAGAGCGAGGGCAGCCAAGGCGCGATGGATCGTGCGTCGGCCTATGTAGATGCCGGGGCCGATGCGATATTCGCTGAAGCGCTGGCCGAGCCGCTGGACTTTCAGACATTCACTGCGGCCCTCGATGTTCCGGTGTTGGCCAACATGACAGAATTCGGCAAAACGCCGTTGATGACCCTCGCCGAGCTAGGTGCGTTGGGCGTGTCAATAGTGTTGTATCCACTCTCGGCGTTCCGCGCGATGAGCCAGGCGGCGAGCAACGTGTATCAGGCCATTGAGAAACACGGAACCCAAAAAGATATGCTCTCGAGTATGCAAACCCGCGAGTCGTTGTACGACGTGTTGGAATACTACGCTTTTGAAGACAAACTCAACAAGCTTTCAAACGTGGAGAAAGATTCGCATGACTGAAACCATCGTAAAAAAGAACCCTGGTGGTCTGTCCGGAATTGTGGCGGGTGAAACCGCGATTGCCACGGTCGGCCTGGAAGGCTCGGGGCTTACATATCGCGGCTACAGAATCGAAGATTTAGCTCAGCACGCATGCTTCGAGGAGGTCGCCTATTTGCTGCTTTACGGCACGTTGCCGACGCGCGGTGAACTCGACGGCTTTCGCACGCGGATCGTGCAGCACCGGGGGTTGCCCGACGCACTGAAAAAAGTATTGGAGAGTTTGCCCGCCCAGGCCCATCCGATGGATGTACTGCGTACCGGTTGTTCGGCGCTTGGTTGTCTCGAACCGGAGGCAACTTTTGACGATCAGCATCAGATCGCCGAACGCCTGTTAGCTTCGTTCCCGTCGATGTTGCTGTATTGGCTGCGTTACCATCGCGATGGGATACGGATTGATCCGGCCACCGAGGACCCGTCCATCGCGGGCCATTTCTTGCGGTTGTTGCACGATCGCCAGCCCGATTCGGTCCACGAACACGCGATGGACGTTTCCCTGATCCTCTACGCCGAGCACGAGTTTAATGCCTCGACGTTTACTGCCCGCATCGCCACGTCCACACTGTCGGATTTCTACTCGGCGGTCACCGGCGCAATCGGTAGCCTGCGTGGGCCATTACACGGCGGCGCCAACGAGGCGGCCATGGCATTGATCGAACGATTCAAGGATCCTGATGAGGCGGAGCATGCCGTCATGGAGATGCTCACGCGCAAAGAGAAAATCATGGGATTCGGTCACCGGGTGTATCGGGTGTCCGATCCACGGTCTGAGATCATCCAGATCTGGGCCAGACGCCTCAGTGAGCAGGCTGGGGACCTACGGCTTTATTCGGTTTCGCATCGCATCGACGAGGTCATGCGGCGCGAGAAGAACCTGTTTACGAACCTCGATTTCTACAGCGCATCGGCCTATCACTTTCTCGGGATTCCCACGTCGTTATTTACCCCGATCTTTGTTTGTTCGCGCATAGCGGGATGGGCTGCGCACATAATCGAGCAGCGAGCCGACAATCGGTTGATCCGTCCGAGTGCCGATTACGTCGGCCCGGAGCCGCGATCATGGACACCGGCCGCAGATCGTTAGTCTCTTAACACGGTAAGTCATCGCACAGTGGTCACGAAGCCGCCTTTGCAACAGAACTTACCAGTAACGTTTCAGCTTAGCCGCGATTAGGAACATCGCACATGACCGATCGGCTGCTGAGTGAAATCGCGGAGTATGTTGTTGAATGCGTGATCGAAAGTGATGACGCGTACGACACAGCGCGGTGGTGTTTGATGGATAGTCTCGGGTGCGCGACGCTTGCTCTGAAGTATCCTGCATGTACAAAAGTGCTCGGGCCGGTGGTGCCTGGCGCGGTGATGGCGGCAGGGCAAGGCGCTCGCGTTCCCGCTACCGGCGACGAATTGGATCCGGTCCAGGCGGCATTCAATCTCGGCACCATGATACGATGGCTCGACTACAACGACACTTGGCTGGCGGCTGAGTGGGGACATCCTTCGGATAACCTTGGCGGCATTCTGATGGCGGCCGACTACGCCTGTCGTGGGTCAGGACGGACACTGACGATGGGTGATGTGCTCACTGCCATGATTAAAGCTCATGAAATCCAGGGAGTGCTGGCACTAAACCACAGTTTCAACCGTGTCGGACTGGATCATGTGCTGCTGGTGCGTGTCGCCACGGCGGCGGTCGTGACGCACTTGCTCGGCGGCACCTACCAACAGGTCGTCAATGCGCTTTCCCATGCGTGGCTCGACGGTGGTGCATTGCGAACGTATCGTCATGCGCCCAACACGGGCTCGCGCAAAAGCTGGGCGGCAGGCGACGCGACCAGTCGCGGAGTTCGCCTGGCGCTGATGGCGCTAACCGGTGAGATGGGCTACCAGACGGCGATGACCGCCAAGACCTGGGGCTTCGAAGATGTGCTATTTCAGGGCAAAGCCATCACTTTCGCCCAGTCACTGGGCAGTTATGTGATGGAAAACGTGCTATTCAAGGTCTCATTTCCAGCGGAATTCCACGCTCAAACTGCTGTCGAATGTGCAATCCAGTTGCACCGCGATGTGGTGGATCGGCTTGACTCGATCGAGCGCATGGTGATCGAGACCCATGAGTCGGCGATACGAATCATTGATAAGACGGGGCCATTGAACAATCCGGCCGACCGCGATCATTGTCTGCAATACATGATCGCCGTCCCGTTGATCCATGGAACGCTCACAGCCGATCATTATGAAGACGCCTTCGCGGTGGACCCACGGATCGACGTGCTCCGTCAGAAGATGCAGGTTGTCCACGAGCCACGTTATTCACGTGACTATCTGGACCCCGCCAAGCGGTCGATCGCCAACGC
>CAUYYY010000290.1:0-3427 GCA_963577165.1 Planctomycetota bacterium
CGATCGGGAAACGGCTGGTGTGCTCTTTGTGCATAACGTCGGTGTGGATGTCGCCATTTGGACTCTGGGGCTGGCTCGCTTGAACGGAAAACATATCGACCGAAATATCCGTAAGCTGCTGAATCCGCCTCTGATCGCCATCCTGTTGGCTTTGGCGTTGAATTTTTCTGGGCTTGAAAACTATCTGCCGGTTCTGCTTATATCGTTGGGCCAGGTCGTGATGATTGCTGTGAACATGTTGGGCCAATGCGCCATTCCGCTCGCCCTGGTCCTCATCGGGGCGACCATGGCCGACCATCGTCATGAATTTCAACTGGCCCACGGAGCACGTGTGATGGGCTTGGCCTGCCTGGTGCGTCTGGGAATTCTTCCCATGTTGTTTCTTCTCCTGCCCAGGTGGCTCGATTTATCGCTCGATATGAGACGAATCGTGGTGCTCGAAGCGGCCATGCCTTCGGCCGTCTTTCCCATCGTGATGGCCAAACATTATGGCGGAGACCCATCGACCGCACTAAGAATTGTGATGGCCACCTCATTGGTCGGTTTGATTACGATCCCGCTATGGATCCGCTTTGAATTGAACTTTGTCGGTCTGTAGGGCGAGCATCTGTAGGGTGGGCAGAGTTCCACGAGGCCCACACGACCGTGAACCGTTGTCTGGACCGTTTGCCCGTGGTACACTGAGGACATGGCTACGGATCGTCAACATCTTACGCCGGACATGGAACAAACCGTACAGCAACACGGCGGCCGAGCCGAGTTCGACGGTCAGCAGGGGGCGTACATTGTCATGACGATGGACCTCTACCAGGCGATGGTCGGCCCCGACTTCGAGGCATCGATTAAGGCCATCCAACAGGGACTCGCCGACGTCGAGGCAGGACGCACACAACCGGCCGAGGAGTTCTTCGCAGAGCTTCGGCAGACATAGGCCGCAGGGTGGGCCGAGTTCCACGAGGCCCACACGACTCGCTGCTAAAGCAACATCCCCTTTTCATCCGTGTTCAATCCGTGGCTAAAGAATCTTTGGATTGCGGCACGGGCCGCTACCGCCGCCGCGCCGGGCGGAGCGGGCTCTTGGAGAGCACAAACTTCTTCTCGCCGGCCGTGACGAACGCCACGGTCGCCTTCCGCCGCGGACCGTCGCCGCTCAGCGCCACGATCTTTCCCAAGCCGTGCTCCGGGTGCGTGACGGCCATACCCTGGACGAACCGGTCCGTCGCAGCGGCGGCGCGATCGTCCACCGCATCGCCCACCATTTCCGCTGCCGTGGTGAGCGCGGCGGTCATTAAGGGTTCAGGAGTCGTTTTCTGAATAAGGCTCCCGACCACTTTTTCCGCATCATCAGGCTGTTCGTCATCGGGCTGCTCGTAATGGGGCCGTTCGTAGTCGGGCACTTCCCAATCCGCCGCTGGAAATGAACTCGATGCCCGCGACTCGACCAGTTCCATTTCGTGCCGCGGTAGCTCCATCAGGAACGAGCTGGGCACGGTGCGCCGCCGCTGCCCACGGAATTCCCGATAGACGGCGTAGCTCAGTTGCAACTGCTCGGCCGCCCGCGTGATGCCCACGAACAGCAGCCGCCGCTCTTCCTCCAAGTCCGACAGGTCGTTCTTACTTCGCTCGTGAGGCATCAACCCTTCTTCGGTGGCGATGATAAACACGACCGGAAACTCCAACCCCTTCGCCGCATGAACGGTCATCAGCGTGACTTTGTCCGTCTCGGCCTCCCAGTCGTCCGTTTCGTTCACCAAACAGACCTGTTCCAAGAACGCTTCGAGGTGCGAATCGCCCGGATTCTGCGTATCAAACTCGCGGGCAGCAGTCAGCAGTTCCTCGATGTTCGCCAGCCGGTTCTGGTCCTCTTCCGACTCCGAATTCGCGAGTATTTCGCGCATGCCCGATGCCGACAAAACCGTTCCCAGCACTTCCTCGACCGCCCCATGCGAGACTTCCCCGATTCGATCGATCATGGCGACGAACTTTGCCACGTTGACCGCCGCCCGACTCGAGAGCGATTCGACCAGACCCGCCTCGCGAGCCGCCTCCAACAGCGGTAAGCCGCGTCGGGTCGCATGTTCGGTAAGCCGCTCGACCGATTTCTTGCCAATGCCGCGCGTCGGCGTGTTGATGACCCGAAAAAAGGCCGCGTCATCGCGCGGGTTGTTGACCAACTCGGCATAAGCCAACACGTCCTTGATTTCTTTCCGCTGGTAAAATTCCTGCCCGTGAATCATCTGATACGGGATCCCCTGTTCGTGGAGAGCGTCTTCGATTGCCCGCGACAACGCATTGACCCGATAGAATATCGCAAAATCTCGCGGCCGCCGTCGCTTCGCGTCTACTTCTTTGGCAATTCGTGCCACGATGCCTTGTGCCTCTTCCTTGTGCGAGCCGTAGGCAACCAATCGCACCGGGGCGCCCTCGTCGTTTTCCGTGTACAAGTCCTTCTGCTTCCGCCGCGTGTTGTGGGCGATCAAGGCGTCGGCGATCCGCAGAATCCGTTGCGTGC
This sequence comes from Planctomycetota bacterium, assembly GCA_963577165.1. Classification (GTDB taxonomy): domain Bacteria; phylum Planctomycetota; class Planctomycetia; order Pirellulales; family CAUYYY01; genus CAUYYY01. Next base: position 2,513 of record CAUYYY010000290.1, read on the forward strand.
TGCGATAGTTTCGCTCGAGCCGTACGATGCGCACGTCGGGAAAATCGTGCTCGAATTCCAAGATATTGTTCAGGTCGGCGCCTCGCCAGCCGTAGATCGACTGGTCCGGATCGCCCGTGGCCGCCAGATTCGGATAGTCGATCGACATCGCGCGAAGAATCACGTACTGCGCCCGATTCGTGTCTTGATACTCGTCGACCAAAATGTACTGATACCTTTCGTCGAGCGTCTGGCGAACTTCCGGGCAATTTCGCAGCAACTGGGCGACGTGCAACAACAGATCATCGAAATCGACTGCCGCCGACGCGAGCAGCCGACGCTGATATGCCGGATACACCTTCGCGACGATCCGACTAAGCGGGTCGCCCGGCCGCCGTGCATATTCTTCGGCCGTCACCAGATTGTTCTTTGCCCGACTGATTGCCGACACGATCCGCTCGGGCGTCACATGCGGCGTGTCCAGATCGAGCTCGTCGAGTACTCGCCGCAGCACGTGCCGGCTGTCCTGCGTATCGTAAATCGTGAAATTTTCGCTCAAACCGACCAGCGGCGCATGCGCGCGCAACAATTTGGCCGCAAACCGATGAAACGTGCTCATCCAAACCGAGGTGCCGGGCACCAACGGCTGCAAGCGGATCGCCATCTCCTCGGCCGCTTTGTTGGTGAAGGTCAGCGCCAGAATCTGGCCAGCCGCCACGCCTTGCTCGAGCAAATAGGCGATCCGATGCGTGACCACTCGGGTTTTGCCGCTGCCTGGCCCGGCCAGAATCAGCAGCGGGCCGTCCACGTGCTGGACAGCCTCGCGTTGGGCCGGGGTGAGTGGATCGAGCAGAGCGTTCATCGGGATGTCCTCAGCGTGCCTGGGTGAAATCACTCAATCACTCGACCAAGCCCAGGGATGGCCATCCCTGGGCT
>CAUYYY010000291.1:0-3421 GCA_963577165.1 Planctomycetota bacterium
TTCGCTACGCTACGAAGCGAATTGCCCAGCGGTTATTATTCCCATAGTACACCTTGGAAGTAACCACTTGGAACATACAAGACGCAGAGAACACGGAGACGAATACTAAAAAGAGGAACCGCAGATGGACGCAGATTTGTTGATTATCGGCGTTTATCTGCGGTTCCTTCCTTCGTCTTTCGTTATTCCTTCGTGTCTCCGTGGTGCATTTTTGTTTGTCTTTTAATGTTTTTTGTGGCTGTTCTTTTTCCGACAGCTAAACGGTTCCGTAAATGTCCACCGCACAATGTCTTGTCGAACTTTCTCCGTGGCTAGTGGCCATGGTCTTGCTGGTTTGCTGTTCGGCTTTTTTCTCGTGCAGCGAGGCGGCCTTGTTCTATCTCCGCCGACAAGATCGCCGCCGTTTACGATCTGGCAACCCGGCACAACGGATTGCCGCATCGCTGCTCGACGATCCGGATCGCTTGCTATCCGCCGTCGTGTTCTGGAATCTATTGATCAACATCGTCTACTTTGCGATTTCCGCCATGGTCAGTATCCGGCTTCAGAGCGAGAATCTGCGCACCGAGGCAGGCGTCGCAGCCGTTGTTTCTCTCTTAGTCATCATCTTTTTAAGTGAAATGTTGCCCAAGGCCGTGGCCGTGTCGCAATCCCGGATGATCGCCGCCACCGTGAGTATTCCTTTGGCGGCCTCGGTCCGCATACTCGATCCGCTCATGCCCGTCTTTCGTTTCGCGAACCTGATTTCGCGTCGGCTATTCTTGCCGGGATTTCAGGCCGAGGCGTCGCTCGAATTGGGCGACCTCGAGCGGGCGATCGAGCTTTCCACCTCGGACGTCAAATTGCTGGAACAGGAACGAACGGTTTTGCACAACATCGTTACTCTATCTGATATTCGCATTGACGAACTCATGAGGCCGCGGACTCAGTTCCTCTCGTTTCCGCCCCCCGTGTCGCTGTCCGATTTGGAAGGCAAGATGACGCCCAGCGGCTACCTGCTGGTGACCGAAGAAGACAGCGAGGAAGTTGCCGCCGCGATCCCGTTGAGGCATCTGTCCGAGTTGCCCGAAACGCATCTTGAACACAATGCGGAACCGGTGATTTACGTGCCCTGGTGTGCTTCGGCCGCCGAGGTGCTCGACCAGATGCGCCGACTTGATCGTGAGGTCGCGGCGATCGTCAACGAATATGGGGAGACGATCGGCATCGTCACCTACGACGATATTCTCGATACCATCTTTGGTCGTCTTCCGAGCCGCAGCGCCCGTTTGTTTCAGGTCTCGTCCATTGCCGAAGTTGAATCGGACGTCTGGCATGTCACGGGAATGACGAGTCTTCGCCGGCTCGCACGACACTTCCAACTCGATTTGCCACCGACCAAAAGTGTGACCGTCGCCGGCGTGATCCAGGAAGTTCTCCAGCGCATGCCCGCTCGCGGAGATGTTTGCCACTGGGGACCGTTCCGGCTCGAGGTGATCGACTCAGCCGATCGAGGACAGTTGACGGTTCGACTGACGCAAACACGTCAGGAGCTACACCTATCGGGCCCGGAGAGTACGCCGTGACGCAAGCGATTTTGCTACTGATTACTGGGATATTTCTCAGCGCCTTTTTCAGCGGTGCGGAAACCGGATTCTATCGAGTGGCGCGCCTCCCGTTGCTGATCGACGGTTTGGGCGGCGACCGGATCGCGCGCGGCCTGCTTTGGCTCACCAATCATCCTTCGCTGTTCGTTGCCACGACCTTGGTCGGAAACAACGTTGCCAATTATCTTGTCTCATTGGCCATCGTGATCGGGACCGAGGTGCTCTACGGCGGCCAGGATCACTGGTCCCTGGTCGTCGCGCCCGTAGTGCTCTCACCCGTGGTGTTTATCTACGGCGAGTTACTGCCGAAAAATGTATTCTTTGAAGCTCCAAACCGCCTGTTGCGACGTAGCGGCCCGTGGCTGTTCATCTGCACGGTGCTGTTTCTGCCAGTGACCGGCATATTGTGGGCACTAAGTAAGGTGCTCCAGTGGATTGGGGGCGAGTCCCCACCGAAGATGCAAATGGTTCTGGCGCGGCGCGAGTTGGAACGTGTTTTTGAGGAGGGACATGAAACGGGCATCTTGGGTCCTGCCCAAGGAGGGCTAGCCCAAGCGATCCTGGACTGCGCCGGTCAGAGCGTGATGGAGGTGGCCACCGCGGCGGGTCGGGTTCCGTCCGTGCAAACCGACACGAACAAGGCCGAGGTTTTGCGAGTCGCGAAACGAAATCGACTGGCTGCCGTTCCGGTCGAGGATCCGAAACAACAGTACAAGCTGATCGGATACTTGTGTGTGGCCGACCTATATCTGGATGACTCCGACAGCCTGCCGCCGGTCCGCCTGTTGGTCGACGTGCCCGATACCGATACCTACATCGCGGCGCTCATGAGACTTCAATCATCCGCCGAGATGCTCGGCCGTGTCGTGACCGAATCAGGCCAGACGGTCGGATTCGTCACCGCTCGACAATTGGGGCGTCCGCTGCTACGTGCGAAATAGCCCGGGCACTTGTGGATTTGGAAGCACCCCGGCTGCTAGCGATACAGCCGGTCATCCGTTTTCACAAAACAGCAGCCGGGGTGCTGAAAACGCACCTATGCGACTGGTACAACGTCGGCGGCTACTTGTGGTAGCCAAGCGACACGACGACATCGAGCATCTCTTCATACGTGACGAAACGACGCCGATGGCGCAACTTATAGCCGTCGATAGCCCGCGCTAGTTCCGCCGCATCGGGCGAAAGCTCGTCGTGACTGTTGGCAAATTGCCGTCGTTCGTGTGGAACCGACCCTGTGCCTTCTGGGGTGCGGCGGTCAACAAACGGTGCGGTGTGTGTTTCCAATCCTTGTGACATCCGATTTTTCTCCTTCGGTCCTGTGTCAATGGTTTCGCCTTAGAAACATACGCCACGGGGGGGGCTCCAGCAAGCAAACTTAACATTTCCCTGTAACCGTTGTGGCGGTTGCAGGGGTTAAGACGCAACTCGGCTCGCAAGCAAACCCGCTAAACCTGATCCCTGACTCCCATTTGGAAGCACCCCGGCTGCTGCATCACGAAAAATTCCGAAGCTCCGCTCGTCAGCAGCCGGGGTGCTGAAATCCGTCTTTAACGAACTTGGTTCTCATTTGGTTGGAGGCCCACGAGCGTGCCGGCCTGTCCGTTTTCGCGCATTTTCGCTAGCCCAAGTTCCCCAACGATGTGGCAAAACGACTTTTTCTGAAATATTTTCGGGTCGGAATTGGCGCAAGTCGTTTTGCATCGGTGGTGAGTGGACGAGATATGGCCACCAACGAGCTCAGACGCGTTATAGTGACGACCTTTGATCTGGTACTAAGCGAATCTGTCGTTAGCATTTACTGTCATGTTGATTCGACAGTGCTTCCGAAAAAAGGA
>CAUYYY010000292.1:0-3417 GCA_963577165.1 Planctomycetota bacterium
ACAGTTTGCGGTTTTTGTGGCACACGGATTCGGTGAGTACACGTATTGGAACACTGTGATTATCACCGCACGGTTGACGCCGAGTGCTGTTGTGCGGAACGGCTCTGTTTTGATTATGACGCTGGGGCCGTTGAACGGGAAATGAAAAAACGGTTTGGGCGGCGAGATCGGTTTGTAAACTCGCGGCGGTGGAAAACGTCACGGCGGAATCCTGACAATGTATGGCGGCGGGTGCGCTTGTCCGATGGTGAGATTTAAGGTGCTCGTATTTTTGAGTGATGATAGTTTTCGGCTTTTGTTTGCTGGGCGGCGCGGTGATACCTACTACCCGCCTGACTATTTTGGCACGCGGACCGAGGCAAAGACCACCGCATTTGACATTATTGACGGTTTTTCAGGCAAAAAACCGACAGCGGTTACCCCAGTAACCGAAGTTACCCCGAAACCGGGTTAAACGGCCTAGGGAAACGCTCGCGTTAGCGCTTATACGTACTTCGGGGTTACTAGGGTTACTCAGTAACCCATCGGTCGAAACGGTAGATTATTCCGGTAGAGAAACCCAGATTTCTTATACCCCCTAAATCTATTATCACAAACCCCACATAAAACAGCATAATGTATAATGCCCGGCACTCGGCCCACCCTACATTAATACCCCCACCGCGCCGGTTGATTGGGTTTACGGCGCTCGAGTATGCAAAGATCAAAACTGCGGCGGCAGATCGCTTGGGATGCCGCTCGGCTGATGTACGACCGAAGCGAGTCGGAGTACTATCAGGCGAAGATGAAGGCGGCTCGACGTCTCTACAAGGGTTGGATCAAGCCAGACGATCTGCCCAGCAATGCCGAGATTCGCGACCAGATTCAAGCGCTGGCCCGGATGCACGAAGGCGATCGGCGGACCGAAAACCTCCGCGAAATGAGACTCGAAGCCCTGCGTGTGATGCGCCTCTTACGCCGTTTTCGGCCACGGCTGATCGGCAGCGTGATGACCGGACACGTGCGACAGGGATCGGATATCGATTTGCATCTTTTCTCGGACAGCATCGGATCGGTCACGCGGGCACTCGAGGCCGAAGGCGCCGTGCTGAACGTCGAACGAAAACGTGTGCAGAAGCATGGCCAGGGGCGGACGTTTACGCACGTGCATGTCCGCGACCGTTTTCCGTTTGAACTGACGATCTACCCGGCGGACAAGGCACACTATGTTTTCAAAAGCTCGGTGACCGACAAGAGAATCGAGCGGGCCAGCATCGCCGAGTTGGAACAACTGCTGCAGCGCGAGTATCCGGAGTTGCAGCTCGACGCCGCGATGGAGGAAATCGAAAACCGCGTAGACCGATTTCAGGTGTACGAATCGCTGCTCTTGCCGCTCGAGCATGTGAAACAGAGCCGTAAGTACCATCCTGAGGGCGACGCGCTCTATCACAGTCTGCACGTGTACGACTTGGCGATTGACAAGCTACCGTACGACGAAGAATTCTTGTTGGCTGCATTCCTGCACGACGTCGGCAAGACGATCGACCCGCACGACCATGTGGCGGCCACGCTCGATGCACTGGGCGGTTTCATCGGCGAGCGAACCGGCTGGCTGATCGAATACCACATGCTGACGCACGATCTGCATGACGGGTCGCTGGGCGCCCGGGCAGCACGTCGGCTGCGACAGTCAGAGAGCTATGACGAACTCGTGTTGCTCGGTGAGTGTGACCGAGCCGGGCGTGGAAGTGTCGGAACTGGACGACGCGCTCGAGTCCATCCGCGGCCTGGCGGGCATGTTCGGTGGGTGAAGTGCCAGCACCCGTGTAGCGGCTTTGAAGCCCAGGGAGGGCCGTTCCTGGGCCTATTCGAGTGATCTGGCTCTGGCTCACCCGGGTGCGAGTTTTCCCAGTTCACACCACGTCTCTGCCGGCGGCGCGACGACGGTCACCGCTTCGTGTGTCATGGGGTGATGAAACTCCAACCGCCGGGCGTGCAGCGCGATTGCCCGCAGTCGCTCGTCTTCGTACTGTTCGCCAAACGAAACCTCGCTCCCATACAACGTGTCACCCAAAATCGGGAAACCTCGCGAGGCGACCTGGACTCGGATCTGGTGCATCCGGCCCGTTTCAAGGCGTACCTCCAACCACGTACCCCAGGAAAAAGTTTCGAGCACCTTGTAGTGGAGCACCGCCTCGCGTGCGTCCTGGTGATCTGCCGGAACGATCTCCGCCAGTGGCCGGTTCAGAATTTTACGCAGATAGTCTCGCCACGTGCCCTCGGCCGGCGTCATGCGGCCAACCACACAGGCCCAATACACTTTCTGCACGGTTCGCGCTTCGAACTGCTCCGAAAGCCGCCGTGTGGCGCGGACATGCTTGGCAAACACCATCGCCCCAGACACCGCACGGTCGAGCCGATGCGGAACACCCAGGTATGCCTTGCCCGGCTTCTCGTCGCGCTCGATCAGAAAGTTCTTGATGCGAACTTCCATGCTGTCGATCCCGGCCGGCGCTTGCGTGAGCAGCCCCGCCGGCTTGCAAACCGCCAGGCAGGGCCCCTGCTCATAAAGAATATTGATCATCGGCTCATCCGTAACGCTTCATGATGCGGTCCAACAGCCGCGGCGACAACCGACTGAGCCAGACCAGCGCCCGCCCACGCCAGGAGGACACAATCTCATTGCGACCCTGACGAATCGCACGCACCGTCGCCCGGGCGACGTCCACAGCCGGCGCACCTTTTCGGCCAGCCCAGGCCATGCTGTCATCTCGCTCTAACAAGTTGTTCATCCACTCGGTTTCTGTAGGACCAGGACTCACCAACAGCAGATCCACTCCCCGTTGCGCCAATTCCGGGCGGAGTGCTTCGCTAAATCCCCGCAGTGCGAACTTGCTGGCACAGTATTCGGTATTTCTCGGCACCCCACGATGACCGAGGATCGAGCCCACGTTCACAACGATCGGTTTCCGACCCTTTTCCAACAGTGGAAGCGACTCGCTGATCAGTTCGGCGGCAGCGAAGAAATTGACCTCCATGATCTTCCGCAAACGATCGGGCGCAGCCGCAGTAAAACGCCCATGAGCGCCAACACCGGCGTTGTTCACCAGAATGTCGAGACCACCCAGCTCCTCTGCGGCGCCATCGATCGCCGCCCGCCGGACGCTCTTGTCGGTTACGTCGCCGACCACCGCGATCGCTTTGCAGCCGATCGACGAAATCTCTTCGGCGAGTTCCCCAAGCGGCTCTCGACGGCGGGCCAGCAGCACCAGATCCACACCGCCGTGAGCAAGTTCGATAGCTATCGCACGGCCGATGCCGCTCGATGCGCCCGTCACAATCGCCCGACATCCTTCGATCCGTCGCCTGGTCATCGGTCCTACACCACGTCGTCCATGGACGATTGAATATCCACGGGATGCGTGTCTCCAGCGCCCT
>CAUYYY010000293.1:0-3414 GCA_963577165.1 Planctomycetota bacterium
ATGCGGCCCTGGGACAACTATTTCTGGTGGCTCGAAGTGGGGCAACTGCCTGACGGTGCCGTGGTGCTGCCGGAAGACTGGCCCCAGCGCGGAAAAAAAGCCATGCTGGTGAGCGGGAAAATCAACAAGACCGGAGGCATCACGGTGCGGCCCGGAACCTATCGAGCGACCCTTTACCTGGCGCCGCAACTGGTGAACTTCGACCGGCCGCTGGCGATTTCGATCATCGGAAGACGCGGCTCCGGCCGGCGGCAACTGGTCGAGCCGAGTCTCGAAGTGCTGCTCGAAGACGTCCGTAGCCGCGGCGAACGGCAACGCCCGTTCTGGGCCAAGGTCGCGCTTTAGCCTACCAGCACCCCGGCTGCTGGCGAGCGGATCTTCAGAATTCTTCGTTGCACAGCAGCCGGGGTGCTTTCGACCGTTATCGCAACGTATTGTTTTCGCGTTCGGGATTTTCTACGACGACGGGCTTTTCCGAGACGACAGGCGTTTCCGCGGCGACGGGCGTTTCCGCGACGACGGGCGTTTCCTTGTTTAGGGAAAAACCGGTCACGAACCAGCCGGTGTCTTCGCTGCGAATGGTCGCACCAACCGGCCCGAAGTAGCGCCGCACCATTTCAAATTCAGGCAACTTGCTGCCGTCGATGACTTGTTCCCGCAAAATGTCTTCTTCGTCATCTTCGACGAGCAACCGGTTCAGCAGCTTGCCAAAAATCGATTCCGCTTCAGGCATCCGGCCTTGCCGAATCAGCTCGTAGGTCGGGCGGTACCCTTCGTCGGTGCGAGAAAAGAATCGAAGGCTAATCTGGCTGTCTCCGACCGCCTTGAGTTCGGTGGAGACCACTTGAAAATCGGCACTGGCGGCCAGCGTCTCTCGCGGTTGAACATCGGATAAAGCCTTCTGCAGGATCTCGATGTGTGACGCGACGAGCAAATGCCCATAAGCCACGCTCACGGCAATGTTAGGCACTTCGATTTCTTCGTCCTCGTCTTCGTCCATGGCACCGATCGGCCCGAAATCTAGTCCTTCCAACTCCAGTTCCAGACCCTCGAGTTCATCTTCCTCTTCGACGATTTCCCAGATCACTTGCCCGTTAAACTCGCGGCGAACAGCATTCGGATCCGCTTCCATCAGACGATCAATCGATTTTTTCAGCGCAGCAACATTCGTCACACCGATAGCAAACAACAGCCGCTCGCATTTCGGGGTAATGGGCAATTCATAGTCGGTGATCAACGTCACCCGGGTGCCCAGATGAGCCACCAGTTCTTTGCGCACGTTGATCTTCGGTCCGTTAGGATCGGTTTCGATGCCCAGCAACACGTCGTCAACGGATCCCTCGTCACCGATGATTGCGTCGCCCAAAGTTTTCATCGTGTCGAATGCGTTCTGTACTTCCCAGTTGAAACTTGCGTACGTCGCCAGTTCACGTGGAATCCATGCGTACGGCTCAAGCGAGCCGCCGTTGGGGAACTGCAACATCCGCATCGCCCGATTGTATTTGTCACCTTCGTCGTTCGGCGCCGCGACGGCAGGAGCAAAGATCGACGTACGGTGCAGTATCTCGTACTTTTCATGGGCGAGGAAGTTGACATACCCGCCGATGCCCTGGACCGCATCAAAACCCTCGGCGGCAAGGATCTTGACCATGTCCTTGCCCCTCTTCCGCTTCTTCGGCAGATCGGTCGCCCGCAGACACTCGATGTAACGGAACGGATCGACAAACCACCGCAACTGCGGCGTCAGATCGCCGGCCGCCTGGCGGCAGCGGGTCATCACCGCCCGATAGGCCGGCGAATTTTCCAGCGTATCGGTAGGCTCGCCCGTAAAGCGGCTCAGAATCGCCAGGGCAACCTCCTGGTTGTCGCAGCCACAGAGCACATTGTTGTGGATATAGAACACCGCCTGACGCTGACGTTTTTCGCCTTCGCGCCTCGACAACGTATAAATGGTAACGGTCGTGCCGTCGATCTCCCGCTTCGCTTCAACCGCCTCTTTCTCGATCAGATTGTTGTGAATCTTTTCAAGCAGTTCATCCGCCTGCTGACGATGATCCGTGATGTCGACCAGTACGGCCAGGGCTGCCTGATCTTGGCCGGGCTGAATCATACCGATCGCCACCTCGCCGCCAGGCACGCCGTCTAAGTCGTCGAGTGTGATACCCAACTTGTCGCGCATCCGCGTGAATTTCTTTTTCAACTGCCGCTTCATGTCCTCGCCAAAACCGTTCATCACCGGATCGTTGAGCAGTTGACCCAGCTGCGTGTTGTTCCAACTCTCTTCGAGCTGGTAGATGTCGGGCACGGACACATAGCCCTTGGTCGTATCGGGAAGCAGCCGCTGGCTCGGCTGAGCCGCCAGCAACGATCCGGCAATCGCCAATACAAGCCAAGCCCCAAAAAACCAGCGAGTCTGAATCTTATAACCTGGCACAGCGCTCTCCCTGCTGACAGTACACATAGTAAGATGGGTTGAATAGGCAGGCGGTCTCGCGATGCGCACAGCGCGACCGTTGGAAGTCTATTACGATATCGAGTTTGCGGCCATACCGGTGTGAGCCAAAAACCCCATTTCAGCCAGCTTTGCTAGTGGGTACAGCCGCAGCCAACTGGGATTCTCGCCCTTTTAGCGCCTGCGGTTACGCTGAACCCTTGCCAATAACCACACCGGCAACCCACACAGCACGAGCACCCATGCACTCGGCCCCGGCACGGCGGGTGCCACTGCGTTGGAGGGTGGCACTGCTGGCCCGCCACGGCGGATCCAAGACTTGCCCGGCAGTGCCGCGGCTGGTCCACCGAGCAAGACACTAAATGACCCCACGTCGCCCAGGTCAAACACACCGGCCCATATCGGGTCGTTCGTCAATGCTCTGATTCGGCCCACACGCAGATCCCCTCTGCCTCGTCGATCGCGATGCGGATCACGTTCGGTCGGCAACAGACGGGACAATCTTCCACGTACTGCTGATTCGTGCCGGCTGACAAGTCGATCGGAATCACGATCTCTTCGCCGCAGCAGTCACAGAGGTAGCTGACTTCCTCTTGCACGATTACCACGTCCTGCTCGTTAAGCGTTGCGCCACACTTCGGAATTCGGATTTCCGGAATTAGCTTTTCTCCCCCTGATTTAGGGGTGGCCATTTCTGCATCTTGAATTCAGGCCACATTTTGTTACAATGGCCTCCGGCGATGAAATACTACGCCGTTTCGGTCTTTGACAATTTAGCGAAAAACATCTGATGACGCTCTGCGCTGCTCCGCGTCCTTATACGATGTAATTGCATGTTGTTGAGTTAGATTGTCCAATGGTGTTTTGGATTTGCCTGGGCGAGGGCTAGCCCTCGCCCAGGCAAAAAAACGAATCGGGGCATCGCCACCCGCGCCTGCGGCCTGGACCGCCTCGCAGAGATT
>CAUYYY010000294.1:0-3414 GCA_963577165.1 Planctomycetota bacterium
AATGCTCTACGTGCCTTGCAACGGCTTCTCATAACAAACTCGCTATCATTCGCCATGGGTCGATTCTTATGCACAACCGAAAGCAGTTCGTATACTACTCGTCTGTTAATACCAATTCCTTGTATCCCGGATGATTGGCGTCCACTTTATCGGTCAATCCCGACCGAAGGTCATAGGCATACTTTTCTGGGGTGACAAGGGCTCCCGGCGCCGGCCGCGATCCATCCGGATCGGGCCCTTCGCCGGTAGGAGGTTGCTGCGCAACCACGGAGATCCTGTATTCGCCGATGCCAACACCGTCGCCCATCTTAAGAGTCGTCATCGAGAACGTGCCGTCGGGGTGAATGACGCCATGTGCGGTGCGCCCGTTTGCTTTATCGACTGGCACGTAGGCCACGTAACCGAATTTGAGTGGCTGGCCATTGTAGATCACCTTGCCCTCGATCGGGACCATATTCGGCAACCCGCCCGGGTCGCATCCGATCGACGCGACAAAGAATAAACACATCGGCGCGATCCATCGGCTTGTCACACTCCGTCGATAGATTTTTACGTGCATGACGAGCATTATTCCGACAACGTCTAGTTGGACAGCGCCACTTTGGGCGACTAACGTGACATAAACTACTGTAACAGCGGTGGATACATCGTTTAACCGCGACCCAAAGGCTGTCGCGGACGCTCATCCATTATCGAACAATTTACCACGGCAGCCGGCGGCGAGTGCGTTCGAGCGATTCACATCACTCGAACGCGCTCGCCGCCGGAGTTTGCCGGTGGATAGTCATTTCAAATGGCTACGTATTTTCCCGGCAAACTCCTCTGGATCGCGGTTAAACGACTCGATGCTATCACTCAAGGTGGCGCTGTCCAACTAGCTTGTGGCGGCCAGCGATTCGGCGAAAAGCTCCAGGAACTCGTCGCAAATCGACTCGTCGTGGGCCAGCGAAATGTAGAGCTTCGTGCCCATCGGATTCAAGAACACGCCGCGGCGGAACAGCTCCAGCGCCAGCACCCGGCCCCGTGCGCCGTCGCCCGCCTTGGTCGAGCGGTAGTCGTGGACCGGCTGATCCGAGAACACGACCTGCGCCAGCGGCCCATCGCCAATGACCTGAGAGGTCACTTGGGCGTCGGTAAGCACCCGCTGCATGCCTTCGCGCACGTATCGCCCCAGCGAATGGAGATGCTCGTAAACGCCTTCGCCGGCGAAGACCTCCAGGGCAGCACAAGCCGCGGCCATCGAAATTGGGTTGCCTCCCAGGGTCGAGGCGACCCACATGTAGTCGGGCTGGCCCATGCGATCTTCCCGCACGAGATCCATGATCTCGCGCCGCGCGCCAAAGGCCCCAATCGCGTAGCCGCCCCCCAGAGCCTTGCCGTAGGCCACCAGGTCGGGGACCACTCCGTAAAATTCCTGGGCCCCTCCATAGGCGAGGCGGAAGCCGGTTACCACCTCGTCGAATATGAGCAATAGGCCGTAGCGCTGCGTCAACTCACGCAGACCTTCCAGGAATCCTTCAGCCGGCGCCACGCATCGCTGCAGCGGTTCGGCGATCACCCCGGCTAACTCGTGGGCGTGCTCGGCGACGATGTGCTCGGTCGTTGCCAAATCGTTGAACGGTGCCACCAGCACGGTCGGCTTCACCATCGCTTCGATGCCCGAGCTCGTCGGATCGGGGTGCGGGTAGTTGGGCGGCGAGACGGGAAACAGGCTCGTCACGCCGATTTCATTGGCACCGTGATAGGCACCCTCAAACTTGAGTATTTTGGTACGACCCGTGAACGAACGCGCCAGCCGCTGGCAGTACATGGTGGCCTCGGTGCCCGAGGCGCAAAATCGCACCTGCTCGCAGGCCGAGCTCAAACGCACGATTTCCTCGGCCAACTGCAAACTGTCGCGGGTGATGTAGGCGAAGTTTGAACCGAGCGGGGCCCGCCGTGTTACCGCCTCGACGACCTTCGGGTTGGCGTGTCCGATTAGCGAGGAGCCCCAACCGAGCGAGAAGTCGAGGAAACGGCGGCCCTCGGTATCCCACAGTTCGCCCCCTTTGCCGCGTTCGATGACAATCGACAGCTCTGGCGGCAGATTGAACTCGCCGTTGGATCCGGCGGGGAACACTTGCTGCGCGCGCTCTACGCAATTCTCGACAAGGGTGGATTCGTTCATCTCGTTTCGGTCTCTCTCGGCACTATGCTTGGTGGTTCGGGCTTTTCGAGGCCGCCGTAGATGCGGGCGTACATTTGTGGACATCGCTCCTCGCCATGAACAGTTACCACCATCTCGCGTCTCCATGTGAAGGGTTATTGCACCAATTCGTCTGGTGGCAAACTACGCATTGATCCAGCGATTTATATCCTGATGCGTGCAGAGTTTTATGTCAGACTTCTTCCGGCAGTATGCGAAGATTTCCGTTACATATTTCGCCTCGCGGTCGTGCTTGAAACTAGTGCTCGGATGTGTGGCCAAAGCCAGGAAGAGATTGTTTTCATAGGCAATATCAACGCACTGTTTCAAGTAAGCGATCCAATCAGCGACCGATTTAGTGGGGTCGCCGTGCATGTCGGGATCAAAATAGGATCTGTCAATATGGCCGCAGACTGTGATCTCAAGCAGGCCGGTTTCATAAAAATAGGGTCGCTCATGAGCTACCTTTGCTGCCCACTGTGAATCGGTCAAGCCCGGTGTGAAATCGAAACGCGTGCTAACCCATTTTATGCCGGCATCAAGGACCGCTTTCTGCACGTCCGGCCTGCCGTCGAGGCCTTTTCCGTAGCCACCCGGACCTCGAAGACCGAGGTTCTCTGTTCCCAGATGCGTCTCGATGAGGTTTTTCGTTTTTCTCACTTGCGATTTGATTTCGTCGATCGGGAGATCCAACATGCCATCGTGATTATACATGTGGCTGTCGATGGCGTGTCCTCTAGCGGCGATCGATTTCCAGAATTCGAAATCGACGGTTTTTTCAAACGTGTTGCCCTGAATAAAAAATTGCTGCTTCGCATCATACCGCTCTGCGAAGGTTACGAGTTTTTCAATGTAGTCTCGTATGTCCTGATTTAGATGGCTGTGGGCATCGACGTCGCCTTTACCCTGCCAGGCCATCATTCTATCGTACAAATAAGCGTTGCCGCCGGCAGGCATATCGACGTCAAAGCCGAAGGAAACAGCGCATCCGCCATCCTTCTTCGGGTTGTAAGATTTCACTTGTGAGGCTGCGGCCACTTCGTGTGCCGACGATTCGCATCCGTTCAAGACAGCACCGCTGGCGACTGCCACAGATGCATTACGACGACAACTCACCCACCAACGTTTCCAACCCTTCCAAATTCTCTCGCAAACTCTCCTCTGTATCCGTATCACTGCGATGATCCAGGATCCCGATCGGACCGATGTATCCACTCTCGAGGATAACA
>CAUYYY010000295.1:0-3394 GCA_963577165.1 Planctomycetota bacterium
TGGCCGGCCGACCTTCGGCTCGTCGTTGGTATGATCCCAGGCATCGATCACGTCGTCGTCGAACCAAAACGTGATGTCACCGCGGCGGACCAAAGATTCGTTATAATCCTTCCAGTTTCTGATCTTGCAACTCGATTTTGTGCTGGCAACCATCGAATCGCTCCTTCTTAGGGTAGGGTACATCCGTTTATACCCTCCTTACGCTGGTTATGAAGCGATGGTTCACGCTTGTTTTGAAGGAATTGTTCGACAAGGCCATCCGTAATTACTCTTCCGATTCGGCCGCGATGGCAAACAGATGGGTGCGGTTGGCGATGTAGAGTACCCCGCCGGCCACGATCGGTGTGCTGTAGACCGAATTGCCCATGTTGATTTCGCTCAGCATTTCCATTTCGCTTGATAGGCGGAACACGGCCACGTCGCCATCCTCGTCACCCAGATAGACTTTGCCGTCGACGATCAGCGGCGAGCCCCAGGAGGAAGCTAGCATGTCGTAGGTCCAGTGAGGTTTGCCGGTCTTGGGGTCGAGGCAGTGCAATAAACCGCTGAAGTCGGCGATAAACAAAAGACCGTCTTGGATGGCCACAGTGCCACAACTGCGGTGCATCATTTCTTCAAAGTCAATCTCTCCGTCACCGTTCTGGTCATACTCGCTATAGTGCCAGACGATGGCCGAGTTGGGATTCGCCCGGGCCACCTCGCCATCTTCTTCGATGACGGCTTGAAGCCGCTTATGCGGAATCGGCTTCGCCGAGTCGGAGACATTAAACGCCAGTTCCGGACTCACGTCGCCACGCTGGGTCGGGTCGATACACCAGAGATGGCCGATTCCTTCGCCATGTTCGGGGTCTTGGCCGACGGCCACATAGACCAACCCATCGTGAATGACCGGCGTGGCGATGATGTTGTTGCGGGTTCCGCGTCCGCTCAGGATCCACGTCGACGTTTTCGGATTGGCGTCACACTTCCACAGCAGTTTGGCTTGGCCGTTCTGGCCGCCATCGGCGCGAAAGCTGTAGACCCAGCCGTCGCCACCGCCAAAGATCACCTGTGGTACGCCGTCGAGCACACCATAGGCGGGCGACGACCACTGGCCGTGCAGGATGTTGGTACCGGGCGAGCGGTCGGTCCATAAGACTTTACCCGTGTTCTTGTCGAGCGCGATAAAACTCGGCGCTTTGGGCGCCGGAATAAAGCGATGAAACTCTTCCACACCGTTCGATGTGTTGACGAAAAGGATGTCGCCGGAGGCGGTCACCGAGCAACTGCACATGTTGTGCTGCGAGATGCCCAGAGAGCGCATCATGTCGAGTACCCAGATCACGTCAGCCTCGTCCTTGTTTTCGTTCGGCTCGTCCTGATAAGGGCCGTCGTTCTCGCCGTCACCGAACCCTTCGGTGTCGAGGCAGCGGACCTCGCCCCGGCTGGTGACAAACCACAACCGGCGGCCTTCGACCAGCGGCGCACAACAGATGCCCTGTTGAGGCCAGTCGTGGACTCGGCCCGACGGCAATTTCTCGCTGCTGTGTTGCCAGAGAAACTTGCCGGTAGCGATATCGAAACAGACGAGACAGCCCAAATCGACGCTGGCCGGATAGCGCTCGAGTCGGCCGGCGTTGTTGTTTGTGCCGACATAGATTCGGCCATCGGCCACGACCGGGTTACCGTAGCTCTGCGAGCCGAGCCGGGCAACCCAGCGGATGTTCCGAGCCGTCTCCGGTTTCCAGTCGCCCGTCTGGCGGTCGAACTGGCCCGGATCCCAGTTGGCAGGAATGTTTTGGGCCACGGGTGTATTATTGCGTAGCGACGAACCGCCCCACTGCGGCCAACTGAGTGTCACACTTTGATCGACTTGATCGGCGTCGGTACAACCGGCTGTGGAGACGATAAAAAGAAACGTCAAGAGTAACGCGATTTTGCTCATGATTGCAATTCGTTTAGCGTGCGCCGCTTGCGAGTTTATTCGTTGGGTATAACGACAACATGTGAGAGCACCCCGGCTGCTGTGTCACGATAGATTCTGTAATTGTTTCGATAGCAGCCGGGGTGCTGAGATTCTAAACGCTAATTGGGTGTTACAGTAATGTTGTCCAAAAAAATCTCCGCATCCCTGGCATTGCCGTACAATCCGGGACTTCCTTGTAAATTAGGCGAGTTGTCCATGATCTCAGCCGTCCACTGCTGCGGCTCATCCGCATCGCGCGGCCACACCTTGCCGCGTACATGGGCCTTTCCATCCACCACGGTTGTCGTAAGTTTCATTATGTACCAGACGTTCGGTTTCCAATCAAAGGCAACGAGAGCCGACGCTCGATATTCGCTCGCGGCCCAACTGCGAAGGTGAACTTTTTGGCCGGCTCCTTGCAGCGACAACGTGTACCGCTGGTTGATTAGCCCCACGTCCGGCATCTTGCCGTCCTTGATTTGGCCTTGAACGTCCGCCTGAATCGTGTAGTTGCTCAAATCGACCTGTCCCATCCACATCCGACTCTTCGTCCCTAATTTTGTGGGCTTCTGTCCTGGGCGTGTCGGCAGTTCGTCGCGCTTGACCATGATCCGCTCGCCGACGACGTCGCGCAAGACGTAGCGGACCCGGCCGCCGACCCAAGACAGTGGCACGTCGTCGGCGTCGTTAAAATCATATCGCCAGGGCAGGGGGGGGGCGACGCGCAGACGTGCCCTGGCCTCCAGGTCGCCAACCTTGGCCGCGACGATCGTCGCCGTGTGATCACTGCCGGTGGGAGCCGTGTACATGCCGTCGTCGGTGATCGTGCCGGGGCCGCTGAGCGAGAACGTGGCAGGTGATTCCTTGATGAACTCACCCCGTGCATCGAACAGGCGCACGGTGAACTTTTGAGTCTCGCCCGGCTCGAGCAGCACTTCGCAGGGGACGACTTGCACGTGGGCGGGGTCCGTCGCGTCAATCGTCTGCTGAGAATCCGCATCTTTCCGAAATCCGAAGTAGAGATCGTGGATTATGATCTCGCTAGTTTGAGCGTCCGAGTCCTCAACACCGATGCAATACAGGTGCCCAGTCGTAGGAATATAAATCCGTCCGTGCGAGACAATCGGCGAGCCATGGCTCTCCTCTCCGCGGGGTAGCCGGCCGCGGCTAACCACCTCGACCCCGGCTTCGGTCGGCTTGAGGATGTACCAACGCCCATTCGCCGTGCAGACATAAATTTTTCCATCCGCGTAAAGTGGGCTGCTCCGCATCACGGTACCCAACGCCTTGCGTGTAATCTGATTGCCCGTCTTGCTATCGAAGATCAACAGCTTGCCCCGGTCGTCGAAGACGTAGAGTCGGCCGTCGAGGATCATCGGCGAACTCTTGCCGGCCATGATCTCTTCAAGTTTCCACAGCCTATCGAAGATCAACGGTTTGCCCGGGTCG
>CAUYYY010000296.1:0-3391 GCA_963577165.1 Planctomycetota bacterium
CCGCTCTCATTGCCCAGCGCGGCGCTATCGACTTCAGGCAGATCCACAGTCGCTGTTTGCCCAGGTTCTGATCCCACCAACAACTCAACCGATTCGCCATTAAAGAGCCTCCGACCTGCGTATGAAATGTTGCCCAATCGATCGAGTGCTTCCAGCGAAGCATCAATCTCTATCTGCAGTGCCTCGCGTTCTTGCGGCGATACCGTATCGCCAACGCCCGCGACTAAATTAGCCTCAATCCGGTTTAGCAGTTTCGACGCCTCGGCCAACCCGCTGTCGGCAACGTGTAACATCCCACGACTACGTTGCGAAGCGGCCATTCCTTTCTCGATAGCAGTTAACTCGGCACGCAGATCGTTAGCTGCAATCATTTGTGCCGGATCGTCACTGGTGCGTCGGATTCGCTGCATCGTGGACAGCCTCTCGGTCAACGCGGCAACTTGATTAAATGCGCGACCGAGGTTGAATCGCGCCGTAAGTTCGAATCCGGAACCGTCGAAAGAAATACGCACAGTGCAATCGCCTCTTGATAAGCCCCTACTTTGCGGGCCCGATCAGCATCGCGCGCACCGGCGCACAACGTGTCCCGAGTCCGAATCGTCGAAAATGCCCAAAATCTGATCTGTTCGAGAATTGGCCGCTGAAGATCGCCTCTGCCGTTCAGTTTGTCGTATTGCCTCGGGCTAGGTGGCGTCAAGCGACGATCACCTGCCAAAATACGAACGCGTTGCATTTCTGCAACGTGAAAAACTGAATAGCCCGCGGCAACACCTAGCGGAGTTGAACGAACGCCATCTGGAACATAGCATACAATCGTCCGTCGTGACGGGTGGCCTGCGACAATGTTCTGTGTTTCAGCCCACCGGACGATCCGACAGGAAATCCCGTTATAATCTGAAGGTAATTTCAGGAATCCAACTCCCGTGAACTCTCTGCTCCGCTCAGCCTTCCTGATCAGCATGGTGTTGCTCGTCCCGATCATCCCGTTTTTTTTTTCGGCGAGTATTTGGGGACGTTGGTCACGGATTGGCTCGAGCGACCTTCGTCTAGGCCGGTCACGGCAGGGCTGATTGTGGGGTTGTTGGCGACCGATATTTTCTTACCGATTCCGTCCAGCATGATCAGCACGCTCGGCGGCTGGCAACTCGGCTGGCTGGCTGGCACCTTGGCTTCCTGGGTTGGCCTCACGCTGGGAGCGATGGCCGGCTTTTCGCTGGCCCGTCGCTGGGGCCGGCCGTTCGCACTGTGGTTTTCTCGCGAAGAAGAACTTGACCGCATGAAGCAGTTGAGCGCCTCGTATGGCATTACGGTTCTGATTCTGGCGCGGGGTGTCCCCGTGCTGGCCGAAGCAAGCGTGTTGTTGATGGGCGTTCATCGTCTCCCGTGGAAGCAATTCCTTCCCGCAGTTCTGCTCAGCAACCTGGGGATCGCCTGGGCGTATTCGACGTTTGGTGACTACGCCGAACAGCATCAATGGCTGCCGTTAGCCATGGGCGTTTCGGTCGCCTTACCTGTATTATTGGCTGCAGTGATCGAGCGCTTCGTGGCTTCCAAAAAGAAAGAACAATCTCATGACGAATGACTGCAAGTCGATTGCCGATTTGCTAGACGCCTCCGACCCTGCGTTCTACGACATTCAGACAGTGGGCGACGGGCCACGAGGCTCGTTGCCGTTAACCGATAAAATGCTGCGCACCTGGTCGAGCGGACAGCTGTTTGGAATGACTCAGAATGCCGGCATGGGCTGGAAACCGGAAGACATGTTAGGGCCACAGTATTTGTTGCTCAGCACGCAAGGCGGTGTTCGCGCCCCTGACGGCCAGCCAATCGCGCTCGGCTATCACACAGGTCATTGGGAGGTCGGACTGTTGGTCCAGGCCGCAGCCGAGGAAATCAAGCGGGCCGGAGGCGTACCTTTTGCCGCTTTCTGCAGTGACCCCTGCGACGGGAGAACGCAAGGATCGACTGGAATGTTCGACAGTTTGCCCTATCGCAACGACGCGGCCATCGTGCTGCGCCGACTGATCCGTTCACTGCCGACGCGGCGCGGCGTCTTGGGTGTGGCCACGTGCGACAAGGGATTACCGGCGATGATGTTGGCGACAGTGGCAATGCACGCCTTACCGTGCGTCGTCGTCCCGGGAGGTGTAACGCTGCCGCCGCGTCACGGCGAGGATGCAGGCAAGGTCCAGACGATCGGCGCCCGGTACGTGCACGGCGAGATCACGTTGGAAGAGGCGGCCGCGGCGGGGTGTGCGGCATGCGGTTCGCCCGGTGGCGGGTGTCAGTTTCTCGGCACGGCTGCCACGTCGCAATTGGTCAGCGAAGCGCTCGGCCTGTCGCTGCCCCATTCGGCACTGGCCCCCAGCGGCCAACCAATCTGGTTGGACATCGCCCGCCGCAGCGCCCAAGCGTTGATGCACCTGGCAGACAGTAACGTCACCATGCGAGACATCGTGACGGATGCTTCGATCCGCAATGCCATGGTGGTCCATGCGGCCTGCGGCGGTTCGACCAACCTGTTGCTGCACATTCCGGCGATCGCGTTTGCCGCTGAACTCGAGCGACCGACGGTTGACGACTGGAACGAAGTGAATCGCAGCACACCGCGTTTCGTCGACGTGTTGCCCAACGGGCCCGCGAATCACCCTACCGTTCAGTTGTTTCTGGCCGGCGGCGTTCCCGAGATCATGCTGCACTTGCGGCGGCTCGGGCTGCTCGACCTGGACGCAAAAACCGTGGCGGGTCAGCCGCTGGGTGACATCCTCGAGTGGTGGGAAGAGTCAACGCGTCGCGAACAACTGCGCGAACTGCTCCGGCAGCGCGACGGCGTGAATCCTGACGATGTGATCATGGCGCCTGACGAAGCAAAACGTCGCGGGCTTACCAGCACGGTTTGCTTTCCAACCGGCAATCTTTGCCCCGAAGGATCGGTCATTAAGGCGACGAGCATCGATCCGTCAGTCGTGGACGACGATGGCGTCTATCGCAAGACCGGCCCGGCACGCGTCTTCACGACCGAACGTGAAGCGATCGAGGCCATTAAGGGCCAGCTGGATCCTCCCATCAAGTCGGGCGACATCCTGGTCCTCATGGGTCGCGGGCCGCAAGGTTCCGGTATGGAGGAGACCTATCAAATCACGTCAGCGTTAAAATTCCTCAAATGGGGACGCGAAGTGGCAGTGTTGACAGACGCGCGTTTCTCCGGCGTCAGCACGGGGGCCTGCATCGGGCACATCGGCCCTGAAGCTTTGGCGGGCGGGCCGATTGGGAAGCTGCGGGACGGCGACGTCATTCGAATTGTGGTGGATCGCAACCTGCTGACGGGGACGGTCGATCTCGTGGGTGAAGGCGGGCAAGAATTCTCGCCAGAAGAAGGTGCCGACATTCT
>CAUYYY010000297.1:0-3385 GCA_963577165.1 Planctomycetota bacterium
CTTGTCTTCGGTGACGCCCATCGCAGCCGGCAAATCCGGCCCGGCTTTCTCCAACGCCGCAAGTTCGTCGCGCAGTTTTTTGAGTTTGGCCTTCGTCTTTGCGGGATAAAGCGGCTCCAGCTTCTCCGGCTTTTCGTCGGACTCAGCGGCTAGCTTCTCGCGGACCAGCTTGTCGGCGGCGGCGATGAACTTGGCAATGGCCTTTTTGCCGCCTGCTACTTTCGCATCGAATTCGGCTTTCATCGCGGTCGCGGCGACGGACGGCAGCAGGTGTTCGTGCCACTCAGCGACCTTGATGTACTTTCGCATGGTGAGCGTGCTCTTGAAAATGCCCGCCAGCCCGTAGTAGTCCGCCGTGTCAATCGGATCAAACTTGTGGTCGTGACATCGTGAGCAGCCGAGCGTGAGTCCGAGAAACGCACGACCCGTTGTGTCGAGTTGCTCGTCGATGATGTCCATCCGCATCTTGGCCTGGTCGGTTTCGGCGAGAACCTTCGGGCCGATGCTGAGGAAGCCTGTCGCGATCAACTGCTCATGCTGCTGAGCTTCGCCGCCATACGGCAACACATCGCCCGCCAGTTGCTCGATGATAAACCGATCGAACGGCTTGTCGCGATTAAACGCCGCCACGACGTAATCGCGATACCGCCACGCGTTGCCGTGTGCGACGTTTTCATCGAAGCCATTCGAGTCCGCGTACCGCGCGACATCAAGCCAGTGTCGGCCCCAGCGTTCTCCGTACCGCGGCGATGCGAGCAATCGATCGACAACTTTCGCAAACGCGTCGGGCGATTTGTCGGCAAGAAACGCATCGATCTCGTCCGGCGCCGGCGGCAGGCCAATCAAATCAAAGGTGACGCGCCGGATGAGTGTCCGCTTGTCTGCTCGCATCGCCGGAGACAGCCCCGCCGCTTCGAGTTTCGCAAGGATGAAATGATCCAACGCCGACTGCGGCCACTGCGAGTTTGTGACTACGGGCACGCGCCGCTCGGCGGGCGGCTGAAACGCCCAATGATTCGGATCGCGGGTTCGTTTTGCCGCACCGGTCGCCGCCGGGAATGGAGCACCCATCTCGACCCAGCGGACGAGTTCCGTAATCTGCCGCTTCGTGAGCTTGCCGTCTTTCGGCATTTTGAGGTCTTTGTCTTCGTGACGGACGGCGCTGATTAGCAGACTCTTGTCAGGCTTGCCCGCAACGATTGCCGCGCCCGAGTCTCCACCTCTCAACAGTGCCTCGCGCGAATCCAGCCGCAATCCACCCCATTGCTTCTTGTCTCCGTGACATTTGAAACATTGTTCAGCGAGCAACGGACGGACGTTGGTCTCGAAGAAGCGGATTTGTTCTGACGTCGGACGTTTCCCATCCGGCTCTTCGGCAGCGAGCAAGGCACATATCAGCACCACAACCATCGTCGATCTCCGCTGGAAGTTAGCAACAAGGCTTGTTTCCGGATTTTTGGATTCAGCTCCGCTATCATTCTGGATACGCCAACCGAAGGAGCCGCACGCGCTTGTACCGCGCGATTGCCTTCATTTAGCCCAGGATGTCGTGAATCACTGAACCTCGTTGAGCGATTGGATGCGGTCGGCCGGACTGGTCGGGGATGGCGGCATCCGCGTCAATGCCCATGGCCGCGTAAATCGTTGCGATGAGGTCTTCGGGACCAACAGGGTCGGCGGCGGGATAGGCGCCGATCCTGTCTGACGAGCCGTACACGTGCCCCTGCTTCACTCCGGCTCCAGTCAGCAGCACGTTGTGACAGAACGACCAATGGTCTCGACCGGCGAACTTGTTGACCTTCGGCGTGCGGCCCATTTCGCCCATTACCACGATCAACGTTTCGTCCAGCAGGCCGCGCTCATCCAGGTCTTCGCACAGGGCCGAATACGCTCGGTCCAGCACCGGCAGTCGATGGTCACGTAGAATTTGGAAGTTGCGACGGTGTGTGTCCCAGCCGTCCTCGTCGACGCCCGCTTTCTCGAACACTTCCCATGTCACCGTGACGAACCGCACATCTGATTCGACCAGCCGCCGCGCGATCATCATCGACTGACCGTAAAGATTCCGACCGTATCGGTCCTTCAGAGCATCTGCCTCGTCGTCCACGCTGAATGCCCGCCACGGGCTGTTGGGACGGTTCGCACTGGTCAGTAAATCGAACGCCTGACGACGCGACAGGTCGAGCCGATCCGTGACGCCTAACTGCTCGATTCGTCGCAGCTCGGCGTTGAACTGCTCGACCAGTGTGCGACGACTGTCCAGGCGATCGAGCGAGATCTCGTCGGCGAGTTTCATCTCGGGGAGCACGACATCGCCCAGCACTCGTTCGGGATAGGCGTACTTGCACTTCTTTTCGCTGTACGGTTTGCAGGCCGTGAAAAACGGGGCGTACTGTCGTCCGAGGAATCCTGCGTACGGGCCTGGTCGAGGACCACCCTGTCCCCAACCGGTATAGCACGGCATCCACACGGACGCGGGCAGCTCACGCGTTTCGTTACGGGCGAGGTACTGGATGACCGAGTTCATGCTCGGCGCCTGCGTCGGCAGCACGGGCACGGCCGATTCGAGCTTCACGGCTCGTTTGCCGGTCATGGTGTAGAGCAGACCGGCACTGTGATCATTGTGCGGATGAGCAGCCGAGCGGATCAGCGTTGAACGGTTCATCCACTTCGCCATGCCGGGCAACAGGTCGCTAAAGTGTACTCCGGGTACACTTGTGGGAGTCGAACCGAATTCACCGCGGACTTCGGCCGGAGCGTCTGTTTTCGGATCAAACGTGTCGTGCAACGGCGGTCCACCGAACAGGTAGACCAAGATCACGGATTTCGCGCGACCTTCTCGCGGTCGAGGCAGCGAAAGCCCGGAGTCTTCGGCGTGCAGCAGATCCGGCAGCGACATGCCGAGCAGCGACAGCCCGCCAGCCGTCAGCGCGTCGCGTCGAGTGAAACCGTCACACATTCGTTTTGGCGAACCTGATACGTGAATCATCCGCGGTCTCCTGATGTCTCGCAGTCCATGAGCCAATCGTGTCAGTCTACACAAACGAGAGTGCTGGTGCCCATCAGATCAGTAGTTGACCCGTTGGCCAACCTGCAGACGCTCGTACTGTTCGGACCGTCAATCACCGACGCGGGACCGGCCCAGTTTCAGTGGGGGTTGCCATCGCACCAGAGCAACCGAAAGCGACTCGAAACTAGCGAGTGCTTTGCTGGCGGTGATTTGTGGAAATCGATCTCGCGCGAGTCGTTTTGAAGAGAGTTTTGTACGGGGAGGGCTGACTCACGCGGACGGTACTGCCGTTGCGAGAGCTGCGGTGAATCGTAGCCAATCCCTTGCCGATTTCGACGGAGTTCGCGGGATCTCGTGTTCGTAGCCCTGGCCAGG
>CAUYYY010000298.1:0-3381 GCA_963577165.1 Planctomycetota bacterium
CGACGTCGTCGCGGGAGTCGATCACGAGTATTTTGAACACGCCTTCGACAAGATTAAGAAAAAGTATCGTGCCCAGCAAGACAACGATGTGCCGCTCGAAGGCATGATCGAACTCTGTGACGCGTACAAAAAAGTCTACAAGAAGTTTCACGGCAAGCCGTTTCCGCAGGATCCTCTGCAGCAATTGAAGCTGGCGGTCGAAGCCGTGTTCGGTAGCTGGATGCAGTCGCGAGCCGTTCGGTATCGACAGGTCGAGAACATCACCGGCCTGCTGGGAACCGCCGTCAACGTGCAATCGATGGTCTTCGGCAACATGGGCGACGACTCGGGAACCGGAGTCGTCTTCACCCGCGATCCCTCGACGGGCAAGAACGAATTCTACGGCGAGTTTCTCATCAACGCACAGGGCGAAGATGTGGTGGCTGGCATCCGCACACCGCAACCGGTCGCCCAAATGCCGAAATGGAACCGCACCGTCTATAAGCAACTGCTCGACAT
Organism: Planctomycetota bacterium; assembly: GCA_963577165.1. Taxonomy (GTDB): domain Bacteria; phylum Planctomycetota; class Planctomycetia; order Pirellulales; family CAUYYY01; genus CAUYYY01. The sequence continues at coordinate 499 of CAUYYY010000298.1, forward strand.
CAAGAACACACTCGAAGCCCACTACCGCGATGTGCAGGACATCGAGTTCACGATCGAGCGTGGAAAGCTGTTCATGCTACAAACCCGTAACGGCAAGCGAACCGGCGCGGCCGCCGTGAAGATCGCCTGCGACATGATTCGCGAGAAACTGATCGACGAGAAGACAGCCATCCTGCGAATTCCGGCCAACGACATGACGCAGTTGCTGTTGCCCAGCTTCAGCCCGGCGGGCAAGAAGGCTGCCAAGGTGCTCACGATCGGCTTGCCCGCTTCGCCGGGTGCGGCGGTCGGCTCTCTGGCGTTCACCGCCGAAGAAGCGGTCGAGCGGACCCAGAAGGGCGAGGCGGTCTTGTTGGTGCGAAAGGAAACCAATCCGGAGGACATCGACGGCATGCACTCGGCCGCCGGAATCCTTACCAGTACCGGCGGCATGACCAGCCACGCGGCGGTCGTCGCTCGCGGGTGGGGACGCTGTTGTGTCGCCGGAGCCGGTCAAATCCAGATCGACGCCAAGGCTCGCAAAATGAAGATCGGCGGCAAGACCTTTACCCATAAGGATGTGATCTCGATCGACGGTTCGACCGGCGAGGTGATGGCCGGCACGGTAGCAACCCAGACGCCCAAGCTGTCGGGCGACTTTACCAAGATCATGCGACTGGCGGACAAGTACCGCAAACTCGATGTGCGGACCAACGCCGACACACCTGCCGATGCGAAGCGTGCCCGAACATTTGGCGCACAAGGCATCGGACTTTGCCGCACGGAACACATGTTCTTTGAAGGCGAACGAATCGTCGCCATGCGAGAAATGATTCTGGCCGAAACGACCAAAGATCGAAAGGTGGCGCTCAAGAAACTGCTGCCATTGCAACGCAAGGACTTTGCTGGAATTTTCCGGGCCATACAGGGCTTGCCGGTTACGATTCGATTGCTCGATCCGCCCCTGCACGAGTTTCTGCCGCATGAGCCGAAGAGCCAGGCCGAGATGGCTAAGCGATTGGGTGTCTCACCCGGCAAGGTCAAGGCGCGAGTGCAGCAGCTTCACGAATCCAACCCGATGCTGGGCCATCGCGGATGCCGATTGGCCGTCACCTATCCGGAAATTCTTGTCATGCAGGTCACCGCCATTGTCGAAGCGGTGATCCAATGCAAAAAGAAAAGCATCGATGCCCGAGCCGAGATTATGATCCCGTTGGTTGGCACGGCCGCCGAATTGCAGCGACTCGGCTCTCAAGTGCGCGAAACGATTCAACGGGTTCAGCAGGCGAAAAAGTATTCGCGAAAACTAAACATTCTGGTCGGCACGATGATCGAGATTCCGCGCGCCGCGCTCACGGCCGACGAGATTGCCGTGCATGCCGACTTCTTCAGCTTTGGCACCAATGATCTGACGCAGTTGACGTTCGGCTATAGCCGAGACGATGTGAACACGTTTCTGCCGGACTATCTGAGAGACGAAATTCTGACGCAGGATCCGTTTCAATCGCTCGATACGACGGGCGTTGGCCAACTTGTCGAGATGGGCGTCCGCAAGGGCCGCCGTGCGAAACAGAACCTCAAGTGCGGCATCTGTGGCGAGCACGGAGGCGATCCGGCATCGATCGAGTTCTGCCAGAAAGTCGGACTGGATTACGTCTCGTGCAGTCCGTTCCGTGTGCCGATCGCACGCCTGGCCGCGGCCCAGGCCGCTTTGAATGCCGATACGTAAAAGTCGCTACGTAAAAAAGATCAGCCCGCTTCGGCCCGAAAGTCCGCCTGGTCCTCGTGCGGCAGCGTGTCCTGATGCGAGTCGTGGATGCGGATCGTTGCGCCGGGTGGTATCCGCCGTTCTTGGGCGAAACCGCGTGTGCCGCCGGTCAGAAACCGAGCCAACTCGGCGGCCGGGCCGTCGCCGAATCGATCGCCGAGCGTCGTCTGAACTTCGTTCCAGGTCAACCCCTGTCGGTAAACGACTCGATAGGCCGCTTTGAGTTGCTTGACTGCATCGGACGAGAGACCCGCCCGACTTAGGCCGATTCGATTCAGGCCGACTACCATGCCCGTATCACCGTCGAGCAGGAAGAAAGGTGGCACATCGCGTATAACTCGGGCGTAGCCACCAACCATGGCCAAACCTCCGATGCGGACAAATTGATGCGCGGCGGCGCCGCCACCAAGATATGCCCGGTCGCCAACTTCCACATGACCGCCGAGCATCACGTTGTTGGTTAGCACCACATGGTCGCCGATAACACAATCGTGACCGACATGACATCCGACCATCAGCAGATTGTGATGGCCGACCCGGGTACATTCCCCCGCGCGGAGCGATCGGTGCAGCGTCGCATTCTCACGAACGACGTTCGAGTCGCCCACAACGAGCGTGCCAAGTTGCTCCGGCAGGCTGGTGTGCTGGGGCAGCCCGCCGAGAACGGCTCCGTCGAGAATTTGGTTGTCGGCGCCCAGCGTTGTGCCCCGTTTGAGCACGACATGGCTCGCCAGGTGAGTGCCCAGGCCGATCACTGTGCCCGCTTCAACGACACACAGAGGGCCGATTTCTACGTCATGGGCCAGATCGGCCTGTGGGCTGACAACCGCAGTCGGGTGGATTTTCACGGCGGGATCCTATCGGAACGGGGTACTATCGGAACGGGGCAGGTGGAACGCCGGCAGGTGGGAGAACGTGCGGGATGCGGGAATCGAAGGCGGTCTTACCGCAGCGGCGGCAAATAACCTACCAGCACCCCGGCTGCTTTAGACAGATACTCGTGCTGGAGAGTCGCCGGAAAGCAGCCGGGGTGCTTTTTCAGTATCGGTTGGTCTGCCCCTGCCGATTAAGACTGTCGCGCCGATTTTGAGAATTCTCCCAATGTCTTGACAGACAATTCATCTGTTGTCTCGCTC
>CAUYYY010000299.1:0-3365 GCA_963577165.1 Planctomycetota bacterium
TGGCCAAAGTTGTCCGCTCGCTCAACGGGCGCGATAGCATTGCAGCCCAGTTTTATCAGGAGGTCAATCTGCTGGGCATTCGGGTCATCGGCAAAGGTCGCTATCTTCAGCAGGGCAGGGGCCCAGACCAAACCACGCGACTCGAACTGGAAATGAAGTCTCATTCGCAGAGCCAGATTAATAGCCTGCTAGAAATTAAAGACGAGGTCGGCGACTATCTGTGGCGCGAGCGACGGACACCTGATCGCAACGAGGTCAGTAAAGTCAACCTCCGTCTTGTGCGCCGGGCATGGCATCGCGCCGAACTCGCAGCGGGCCGGCCAGTCTTGTTCGACTCGGGGCTCTCCACCATCTCCATCGCAGGTTTGCCGAGATTGGTGTCGCAGCTTAACAAGAACTTTCGATTCGATCAGGTGCGTCAGCGCAGAGTCCCCACGCACTCAGGCGACGTCGCGGTCTTCGAAGTCATCGGCCGGTGGCGCCCGGAGCGGCTGGCCGCCATGCTACCGGCCCAAAGCGAAGCCATCCTGTCCGGTCAGGTGGCGGATGTAACGAAGCTGTCCGAGCACTTGCCGCACGAAGTCATGCTCTGGATCGATCGCGATACGTTGTTTCCTCACGTCTTCGAATATCGCCGCGACCGGTCCGATGCCGAGTCGACGGCAGCCGATAGGCTGCCTTTCGAGCGGATTGCCTGGATGAAACTGTCCGACGTTCAGATCAATCGGCCCATCAAACCGCGGCAATTCATCTTCAAACCCGGTCCCAATGCCGAGATCATCGATGTGACCGAACGTTACCTGCCCCAGGGCAAGACGGCAAAACGAGAAACGGCAAGTCAAAAATAGGATGAGCGTCACGAATATAGGTGAAAAACTCTGGATCTGGATGGGTGGCGGGGTCGGAGCCTAAGCGACGGCCCCGGGATTAGGCTCCGACCTCGCCACCCGCACGCAGGCCGACCAGCTTCGTGGCGGTAGTCAGCGCGGCGATCATGCCTTCGCAACTCGCCTCGCCTTTCCACGCCAGGTCGGCCGCCGTGCCGTGGGCCACGCTTGTCCGCACGATCGGCAGCCCAAGTGTGACGTTGACTGCCCGCTCCATCCCCAATAGTTTTATCGCGATGTGACCCTGGTCATGGACCATCGCTACCACCGCGTCGAACCGACCGTCGCGAGCGGCCACCATCAGCGTGTCGGCGGGCAGCGGGCCGGCTACGTCCAGACCTTCCGCTCGTGCCTGGTCGACCGCCGGCTGAATGATTCGCCGTTCCTCGTCGCCAAATAGTCCGCTCTCGCTCGCGTGAGGGTTGAGCGCACAGACGCCGATTTGCGGTGCAGCTTCCTTTAACTCTCGGAACATCGCGTCAGCCAGGCGGCATTTGGCGACGATCTGTTCGGTTGTCAGTTGAGCGATTGCATCGCGCAGCGCCGTGTGCAGCGTGACATGCACCACGCCAAGCCCAGCCGGACCGCCGATGCCTGAGAGCGGAGGCAGATACAACATCATGGCAAAATCTTGGACACCACACAGCTCGGCCAGCAGCTCCGTATGGCCCGGATATTCGTGGTCGGCACACCACAGAGCGGCCTTGCTGATCGGTGCCGTTACGATCCCCTCGACGTGGCCTGCCAAGGCAAGTTCGGTCGCGGCGACGACCGCCTCGTAGGCCACCTGTCCGCCGCGAGCATCGATGCGGCCCGGGGCGACGTCGGCAGCGTCGTCGGTGCCGATACCAAGGCAGGGCATGACGGCCGGCGACGATGTCACATCGGCCGGGCCACTCACTTCAACCACCGTCGTCGCCATCTGTGTGTGCGGATGTGTGACGGTCTGACACAACTTGATGGCTCGGCGGAGAACTTCCGCGTTGCCCAGCACGACCATGCGGCAACGGTCATGCACGAGCGGACTGGCCCAGGCGGCGGCGATGATCTCGGGGCCAATGCCTGACGGATCGCCCATCGTCACGGCCAACAGCGGTTTTGGTGGCGTTGTACTCATGTCAGAAATTCTACTGGCGCTCAAGCGTCCGAACAAAGGGGCCGTCTGGACAAAGGGGCATCGATGCATTACCAAGGGCAGGGGGGGAGAGTCGAGAGTCCAGAGGAAATTCACCCCTTCGTCTCTCGACCCTTGACTCTAGACCCTCGACCCTTAGCTCTCCACTCATTCATGCTCCTATGAACCGCATCTTTTTCACGCTCGCCGCGCTGTCGTTGCTCCTAATACTCTCGGCGATGCTCATCGGACTGACGATGGGCGATCTCTATGCCCAGCCCGTTACGGACGGAACCTTGGTCTGGGCACGTGTGCATCGGCTGACAGGACTGGCCGCCGCGCTCTCAGTTGTGCTGGTCAACAGCATCGCCGTGACCTACTTTGTTGGCACGAGCCGTTGGTGTAAAGAAGTGGTCGAAACATATCGGCTCGATCCGAGTCTGATGCAGGAAAGTGCCGCGCTGAAACGTCGAACGTTTCCCTGGGCAGTCTTCGGGATGTTGACCGTCGTGGGCGTGACGGCCTTGGGCGGTGCCGCCGATCCGGCCACACTTCAACCCAATACGGCCGGCTGGGCCGTCTATCATTTGGCCGGAGCCCTGGTCGGCATCGGATTCATCCTTTGGGTCTACGTCGTCTGTTGGAATAATATCGAGTCCCATCATCACCTTGTGCAGCGCATCGTCGCCGAAGTTCGCCGCATCCGCCAAAAGCACGGATTGGAAGTCGAGGAAGTGGTCTAGCGGTCTCAGCACCCCGGCTGCTGTATCACTAGCAACTGACAACCAGCAATTCATTGTTAGCAGCCGGGGTGCTTCTACCGATCACTGTCCGGAGAGCGCCGTGCGTGCCTGTGTCCAACGAGTTTCCGAGGCCAGCGTATCGGTCGACGGCCCAGTCACGGGCCAGATCGGCCGCGGGCTGGTGGTGCTGTTGGGCGTTGCGCGTGACGATTCACACGACGACGCGCGAGCGTTGGCCGAAAAAATTGTCGGCCTGCGGATTTTTGAAGACGAGCAGGGCAAAATGAACCGCTCGCTCGCCGAGGTCGACGGCGCACTTCTGGTGGTCAGCCAGTTCACGCTGCTTGGCGATTGTCAGAAAGGGCGCCGGCCCAGTTTTATTGCGGCGGCCGAGCCGGAAAAAGCCCAGGCGATCTACGAGGACTTTGTGACAGCGGCCCGGTCGCAAGGCATCAAAGTGGCCACCGGCGTGTTCCGCGCGCACATGAAGGTGTCGCTCATCAACGACGGCCCCGTCACGCTACTGCTCGACAGCAGGCGAGAATCTTAGGAGACCTTCTCGCCCTCGACTCTTGTCCTGCCGCTGCAAAAGGCCACCGACCATCTCGGGCGCGGTGTGAA
>CAUYYY010000300.1:0-3343 GCA_963577165.1 Planctomycetota bacterium
CGCGATAGCGACTACGCAGAAATCCTCAGTTAGCGGCTCCCAACGGAAGGTTCTTATTGCTTTGGAGAAGGCTGCTAGGTAAACGCGATTACTTTACGAAGAAACTTAAAAGCAAATAGGAGAACAATGGCTGGGACTAGTGCGCCCAAGGCAATCCCTAATACGACTCCCAAAAAGGCGCCTATCATGCCCCACAACTTGACTCCGATAATACCCACGGCAATAGCCCCGATATAATGTCCCACAAAAACGACGGCAAAAAACCACACGGGCAAATCGCGACTCACGGCTGGTGCATCGTTGTCTTGATTCTGCACGACCGGCGGTGTTACGAAGCAATTGGTCCCCCGAGGCTCCGTCAGCCTTTCCGCCAGATACCTCAGGAAACTGAAAATCTCGTGGGTGGCCGTTTTTTCTGGGTTAGCGATACCTGCGAGCCACCGGACAAATACGAATCCCGTCGTCAAAGCGGCTCCGGCGAAAACCCCGACAGCATTACCCGCAATCGCAAAAATGATAACCTCAAACAGACCAGCCCCATCGGTGCTTCCGGCGATAATTCCGCCTGCTATGCTAAGAAGCCAAGCGCCGAGGCATGCTCCAGTTATAACTGTATTCCGGGAAATTGCTGCCGCCATTCCGACTGGGCAAGCAGCTATAGCGCAGAGAGCAGCTATAGCGCAGAGAGTGGTGGGAATGAAACCGCCGGCAAAAAAACGCCACCCAACAGACCGCCGACAGATGCACCTAGGAATGCGCCATCGGCAATCTTCTGCCAAGAAGAACCGCCCAACCTAAGGGCTAGCCAACGGACAACTTAACCGAGCGCGGTTCCAATAGCGAACCCTAGGAAGAAGCCCGAAAACGTAGGGTCATTCACGCGTACTTACCGCAGAAAAAATAGAGATGGTGATGGTGTCGTCATGGTTTTTCCGGCTAACGGGAGGAACAGTGGTCACCGGCCATCGGCAACCTGCCTGTATTATTGCGTGATCTACCGGAAAATTCAAATATTAATCCGCCCATCAAGCCGGTGAAGCGAAGCCCCCTGCCACTGTTCAGTGTTAGCGGCGTTCTTGAACGGCGGAATCACCTTGATTCGCAACGATACAGCCAGAGCCAACGTGGCCTGTCACCTACACTTTGTTGGCGGATCTACGTGCATTCAAATTCGGCGTCATCAGCGGGCAGCCGTCTGTCTCGGCTCCGCAGCCAGGAAGCAACTCCGAAAATAAGGAGGAAGGGGCTGAATATACGGGACCGCATATCCAGCCAAAGTACCAGGCCAAGACATACTTCGCTCCGTCTGCGTTCAGGCGATCGAACAGTTTGGCAGACGGGTTTGGATGCGATCGAATCGTGTCACTGAGATGCTCGTAGTAGAAGTACACCGTTCCGTTGACGAGCAGCCACCCGCCGCCGGTGAGCAGGAAAACCACGGCCCACCAGGGCATTCGACTAGGATGCACAAACCGAATGCCGACCAGGATCGCAGGTAGGAGCAGGAAACCGCCCAAGCTGATGCCGTATAGCGATTCGTTCATGTGACTTAGCTTGCCAACGGGTTTCTAGCCGACACAATGTCGTCTAGTTTGGTCACGGCACGGGGTCGCGACTTGGCCCTAGACCCAGTCCCCAATTATCGGATGCAAGTCGTCCGAAAACAAGAGCGAGACGCGTGGGCCTTGTTGCACTCTGCCCACCCTATGATCCCGATGCTTCAGGCCACAAGGGCCTGGGCTACGACATGTGCTGCTTGCCGGAACTGCGTTTGATGCCGGCACAGCGCTACCGATCGTTTCGGCCTACCCGGCTTCGCGGCGTGCCGGTTCGTTCCAATGGGGACTCTTCAGGATCGGCGTAGAAGGTGCGGCCAGCGGTCCGACACGACCGTGAGCATCGCCATCCCACGTGTGCTGGTCGATCGCCGTCAGAACGCGCTCGGCCAGCGCGACCGCGTCGCGACCGGCGGCGCCAGGTACACGCGGCGTCTGGTGGTTACGAATGCTAGTAACAAAATCGCGTTGCTCTTCCACGATGGCGTTGACGCTCACCGACCCCAACGTACGCTTGACCAGCAATTCCTCGAAGAGGTGTTCTTTGAGGTGCGACTGCTGGTCGGGCGTCAACGAATCGACATCGATTTGACGGTTCAGCACGTCGTAACGCGGCTTAACGAGCGTGGCGATTCCGCTGGCGAAATCGAGCGAGGCGAACACGCTCCGCGTCCACACGTTCATTTTTCGGCACGATTCGTAGCTGACGCGCGAGGCGGTCAGATTGGCGACGCAACCATTCTCAAAAGTGATTCGAGCTTGAGCGACATCTTCGTGCCCTCCGAGAACCGTGAGCCCGAATGCTTCAACTGTGCGGACGTCGGCATCGGCGAGCGTCAGCACGATGTCCAGGTCATGAATCATCAGGTCCATCACGACGCCCGTATCGGTCGAGCGGAAGGGATAGCTGCTCAGCCGGCTCGCTTCGATATACTTAGGGTCAGCCAGATAGCCGGCCGCCGATTGAAACGCGGCATTGAATCGCTCGACATGCCCGACCTGCAGGACGACGTGGTGGTGGTCGGCCGCGGCGACTAGTGCTTCGGCCGCATCGAGTGTCGGGGCGAGTGGTTTTTCAATCAGCAGATGAATGCCTTGTTGGGCCAACTCGACGCCAATCGCGTGATGCTCGCTGGTCGGAGCGGCCACGATCGCGGCGTCGATCTGTCCGAACAGTTGACGATAGTCGGCGACCGGCCGAGTCCGCGTGTCGGTTGCGACCTGATGACGGGCCGACTGGCTCGGATCACAGACGGCGACCAGCTGAGTGTCCGGCAGATCGACGGCCAGTCGAGCGTGAATGCGGCCCAGGTGACCGGCGCCGATAATGGACAATCGCAGCGGCTTCACGCGGCTCTCCTACGCTCGCGGCTCCGACCGTGCTTGCCTTCCTGTTGATAGTCGACGAAGCTCAACAGCTCGTTGACCTGTGGCACAAGTTGCTCATTACCTCGGAGGATTTCCCGCGCGTGGTCGAGCCCGACTTTTGCGCGATAGATCAAGCGGTGGGCTTCAGCCAGACAATTGATGACGTGGGGCGGCAGATTATTCCGTTTCAGGGCCACGATGTTAATACACCGCGGACGGGCGGGCGTGCCCTCGACGAGCATGAACGGCGGTACGTCGTGCAAAACACGGCTCAGACCGGATATGAAGGCATAGCTGCCGATCGTGGCGTAGTGGTGAACACAAGCACCTCCAGAAATCGAAGCGTGGTCGTGAATGTGGACGTGACCACCCAGCAGGGCGCCGTTGGCCATGACGATGTGGTCACCAAGCCGGCAATC
>CAUYYY010000301.1:0-3339 GCA_963577165.1 Planctomycetota bacterium
TAGCCGATGGCACCATCGCGAAAGTGTGTCGGTCGTCGAAACCGGTGGCCGATGCTCGGATAGCGTTGCGCGCCAACGTCTAACCGTCCGAGTGATTCAGACTTGCCACTCAGGGCATGCCCTCATGAGCGCGTTGGAGTCTGCGTTTTGGGACAGCCCGATGCCATCAACGGGAGGCTCGATGACGGCGGCGTTCACTTGATGCGCGGCGTGGGATTGTCGCTGAGCCCATGAGGCCGACAGTCCCTTCCGCGGAGCCCTTGATCGCCGAGCTCGGCGCGACCCTGCTCGGCGTGCTTGATCAGCCGGGCGACGACGTCGGCGTGCTGGTCGACAACGTTGTTCGTCTCGCCCGCATCGCGGCGCACGTCGTAGAGCCGAGGCTTGGCCGTGACGGTCTTTCCGTCGCGGGTGCGGGACTTGTAAGCCAGGTAGAGCTTCCAATCTCCAGCGCGGACTGCCTGAAGCTGTTCGAGCCGATAGTAGTAGAAGGCCTCGTACGGGCTCGTCGCGCGGTTGTCGGTCAGCAACGGGCAGATGTCCTTGCCGTCGATCGGCGGGCTGTTGGGAACCGCAATGCCGGCCAGCGCGGCAAGGGTAGGTAGCATGTCCATCGTTGTGCAGAGCTGATCGCAAACGGTGCCCGCGGGAATTCGCTTGGGCCAGCGCATGATGCATGGAACACGCATGCCTCCTTCGGCTGTCGAGTAGCCCCAGCCAGCCAGCGGCAAGTTCAGGCCCTGCGGGGGACTGCGCAGAGGCGCGCCGTTGTCCGATGTCCAGATGACGAGCGTATTGTCGTCGAGCCCATGCCGCCTTAGGGCGTCAAGCACCTGGCCGGCAGACCAATCCAGTTCTTCGATCGAGTCGCCCCAGGGACCGTTCTTCGACTTGCCCTTGAAGCGGGGACTTGCAAACGGAGCACCGGTGCTGCCAGGCATGCATTCGGCCATGTAGAGAAAGAACGGCTGCCGACGGTGCTCTTCAATCCATTTGACCGCCGCCTCATTTAGCCGTTTGGTCAGCAGATCACGGTCGGTCGGGGCCTCGATCACGCGTTCGTTTTCGATCAGCGGCAACTCGGGCCAGTTCTTCCCAGGGTGGGGCGTCATGTCGTCGCTGTAAGGAATGCCGAGGTAATCGTCGAACCCTTGACGTGTGGGTAGGAACTCCGGCTGATCGCCGAGATGCCACTTCCCAAAGATGGCCGTGGCGTAGCCGTTGGCCTTCAGCAGCTCGGCAATGGTGCGCTCCTGCGGATGCAAGCCGATCTTCGAGACCGGACGCAGCACAGCGCCGTCGGTCACGGCCATGCTGACGCGCGACGGATAGCAGCCCGTCATCAGCGCGGCCCGGCTAGGAGTGCAGACCCCGCTGGCCGAGTAGAAGTGCGTGAACTTGCGACCTTCGCGGGCCATGCGGTTCAAATTGGGCGTGCGGTGCTTTTTCGAGCCGAAGGGCTCGGTGTCGCCATAGCCCAGATTGTCGCAGTAGATGAAGACGATATTCGGCGGACACTCCTGCTCGGCCAGCGCCGGCGATACGAGCAACCCGAACGACAAAAGCAGTGCAAGCCGATGCATCGCCACGGAAATGCCTTTCGTTGGTTGGGAGCGATTTGACGAGTCGGGCCCTGGCTGAGTTAGTGTCCCGCGGCCTTCGCTCCGACACACCGAGTTCAGTTTACGCTCTGGACCCAACGTGCTTCAATGCTACTGTGCAAGCGACCTAACTTGCGGAGGTGTCGCACACCTCCGCAGGAGTCGTTATAATTCGCGATGTCCGCCCGTTTTCACTGGATCGCGAACTCGAATCGACGACAGACGCTTGGAACGCGGCGATCGCAAGAGCAATTAGAATACGCAGCTTGCCCGGAGATAACATCAATTCCTGCCGGATTGCCGCGAGTTTTTTTGCAACTGGAGGGATAACCTTCCCTTCTATCACAGGAGAAGCTACCCAATTAAGGATCGCCAAAAAAATAACTGTCGTATCTTTCTGTCCCCTCACCCTACCCTCTCCCAAAGGGAGAGGGGACAATGGAACAGTTATTTTTGGGGCGGTCCTAAGTGGCACGTTGGCTATGAACCTTTGCCGATTGCGCTAAAAGCGATTCTCGCAAAGTTTGGGTGGCTTGTTCGTCGATTTTATAAGTTTCGGGATCGACAACCACGCCATATTTGTCTCGTGCCGCCTCAATGGAAACGCGATCATTTTTGACGTCCCAGGCAATCGCTTCCGGTTCCCGACTCAAGGGATTTCCGTGCCCCCCGCCGCCGGGTTGACGGTGGTAGATGCGTTCGCCCGCCTTGATCTGCGTGGAGACCATCACGGGAAGGATTTCCTCACTTCCGTCAGCATGGTGCAAGATACTGATGGAGGGCGACCCGTCTCGTCCTTCAGCAAGGCCATACGGCAGGTGGTCGCGCCGATCCGATCGAATCAGCAGGTCGGTCTCACCGTCAAGCAGTGTCCACTCGCGCTCGATCGCCATTCCGCCTCGAAACCGGCCTGCGCCGCCTGTATCGCGGACCAATCCATAGCGATCGATACGCACGGGGTAGTTGCATTCGGCCTCCTCGATGGGAATGTTGCTGGCAATATTGGCCAAATTACAGAAGCCATCATTGCCGTCCCGATCCGGCCTCGCGCCCCACGTGCCGGATATCAGCTCATAGTAGACGTAGCGCTGCCGCGTTTCAGCGCGGTGCCCACCGAAGATAACCAGCGAGTTGCCACCATCACCCGCCGCGGGGACCCTGTCCGGCAACAGTCCCGCCAAGGCACCGAGCACCACGTCGACGGTGCGAAATGCCGTCACGCCTCTCATCGAGGAGGCCGCCGGCATTTCACCGTTGAGCACGGTCCCTGCAGCCACGATGATCGTCAAGGGCCGAAACATGCCGGCCGTGTTCGGTATCTGTTCGCGAATCATGGAACGAATACACAGCGCGACGCATGAAGCCGTCATCGACAGCGTGCTGTTGACCGCGCTGCGGACCTGGGGATCCGAGCCTGTGAAGTCCGCCGTGAGTGCATCGCCTTGGACGGTGATCGTGCAAGTGATCTTGACCGGGCCGGTCGAGTCGGGAGCGCCGGTGTGGTCCAGATAGTCCGTGAATGTGCTCGAGCCGTTGGGCCACGTGCAGATGTCCATGCGGACGAGCTGTTCCGTGTAATCGAGCAGGTCCTGAGTGCATTGCTCGAATGTTTCGATGCCATAGCGATCAATAATCTCGAGAACGGCCTGCTGACCGACATGGCAGGCCGCCAGCTCCGCCTGCAGATCACCCAGCGTCATCTCCGGAATGCGGACGTTGGCCCGCAGCAGGGTGAATA
>CAUYYY010000302.1:0-3322 GCA_963577165.1 Planctomycetota bacterium
GTCGCCTAGGCTCCGATCCCGCCACCCTCCCTCTCTGCCACGACGGTCGCTCGCTCGAATGTCTGAAACGTAAACGGAAAGTCATTTCGGTCGTCCGCCTCGTGACGCTCTTCATCCTGCAACTGCCATAGGTTCGGGTCGATCGTCGGAAAAAACACGTCGCCGTCGACGGTCGCATGCACACGGGTAACAACCAGACGATTGGCACGCGGCAGCGCCTGGAGGTAGATCTCCGCACCGCCGATGACAAACGCCTCATCATTGGTCTGCGCGATATTGAGTGCTTGCTCCAAGCTCGATGCGACCAGCACACCCGCCCCTTGATAATCGTTCTGCCGCGTGAAAACAATCGACGTGCGGCCGGGCAGCGGGTGGCCGATCGATTCGTACGTCCGACGACCCATGATGATCGGGTGACCCATCGTGAGTCGTTTGAACCGCTGCAGATCGGCCGATAGATGCCACGGCAGGCCGCCATCGCGGCCGATGACGTTATTTTCCGAGATGGCGACGATGATGGAAAGTTTCATGATCGGTCAGCAGTATCCCTGAACCCTTTTCATACGGCCACCGGCGCCGGAATGCGGGGATGCGGATCGTAGTTTTCCAGCGTGAAGGCATCGTACTCGAAATCGAAGATCGAGGTCACGTCGCCCGCAATCTGCATTGTCGGTAATGGGTGCGGCTCGCGGGAGAGTTGTGTGCGGGCCTGTTCCAGGTGATTGTCGTACAGATGGGCATCGCCAAACGTGTGAATGAATTCGCCTGGTTCGAGACCGGTCACCCGGGCAACCATCAGCGTCAGCAGGGCGTAACTGGCGATGTTGAAGGGCACACCGAGAAAAACATCGGCACTGCGCTGATAGAGCTGGCACGAAAGTCGCCCGTCGGCCACGTAGAATTGAAACAGCAGGTGGCAGGGTGGCAGCGCCATCTGCGGGATCTGGCCGACGTTCCAGGCGCTGACAATCATTCGCCGCGAGTCCGGGTTGGTGCGGATCTGCTCGATCACCTCCGCGATCTGATCGACGTGACCGCCGTCGGCCGTGTCCCACGATCGCCATTGATGTCCATAGACCGGTCCAAGCTCGCCGCGCTCGTCGGCCCACTCATCCCAGATCTTGACGCCGTGATCTTGCAAGGTGCGAACGTTTGTATCGCCGCGCAAGAACCACAACAGTTCGTGGATGATCGATTTGAGATGGACCTTTTTGGTCGTCACGAGCGGAAAGCCGTCGGCCAGGTCGAACCGCATTTGGTAGCCAAACACGCTGCGGGTGCCGGTGCCGGTGCGATCGGCTTTCGGTGTGCCGTGATCCAAAACGTGTCGCAATAAATCGAGGTATTGGTGCATGATACGCAGATTGTAACACGATGCAGCGGGAGCGGCGAGGGTCGAGAAAGTGCCACGCTTTTCCTAGCCGCTCGCCGCAGCGAGCGGTTCCAACGGCTCGTGCATGTCACTTGCTCATCAGCTCCTCGACCAGCTTGGCCAGCAGCGTCGGGTCGTCCTGCTCGCGGAGGTGCGCGATCCGCTGCGGCTTAATGCCGAGTTTTTCCAGTGCGCTCACGATGTATTTCCATTGCTGCTCGCGCTTCTTGCCTTCGGCCAGATAGAGCTCGGTGACCAGTTCGCTGAGCCGTTGCAGCGATATCGCGCCACGATTGTCGTAATAATTCTTGATGATCTTTTGCTGGTACTTCGATCGCTGGGCCATGAGACAGCTTACTCCAGGTGCGAGTTGATGTGTGAAGTGGAGCGTAAGAGTGTGACAATTCTTCGGTGGTTCGGCTAGTGTGGCGTTGAAAACATCCACCGCATCGACCGGGCGTGGCCGCCTCGGGCTAAAAGTCCACTCGCGTTGCGTTTAAGCAACGTGCAGCCGCGACAGCCCGCGAGAGCCCAACGTGCCGGCCATGTTAAATCCATATGTAGCCCCGGTTTTGGCCCACGCTTCGATGGGCATGGCAAGTTCGAGCAACCGTGGCATCCGGTTTGCTCGGTACGACTTGCACGTGGTGGGTCCGTCAGCGGACCTTTTTGCCGCAGGCACAGGTGGGCGGAGCCTTGGTCCCCTCGGGCTCCGCCTGCCAGCGTCCGCCGCAGCGATCTTCCAATTCAACCGAGCCTCTGGCAAATCGACAACGGAAAGTCTGACCGCAAATGAGTGAACAACTGCACGTGCGTGATCTGATCGAACTGGCGGGCTTAGTTGCCGTCGAAAGTTCGACCCTGCTGTCCGAAAGCAATCGCATTTCGCACACCGGTCTGGAAAGTTATTGGTCGGAGTCGAAGTTCCGGTTCGATCGATGGGGCACCTCGCTGCGAAAATATCAGCGCGAAATCGACCAGATCGGACCGAGTTGGGCCGAACGAGAATGGCCGCTCATGGCGCCGATTCTCGAAGAGGTGTTCGCCAGCGAGATTCTCACCCGCGTGTGGTGTGCCGTGCTCGCAGCCCATGACAATAAACAGGGCCAGCAAGAGATGGAACCGACCGGCCACACGATCGTGATCGGACATATGGAAAGCCGCAACCGGGCGCTGAAACTGGTGGCCGGCTGTCCAGAAATCCATGCGGACCAGGGCCAAGCCATCGACGAACTCCGCCGCCGCTGCCAGCGCTGGACCGATTTGCTCATCGGCCACGTGGCTGGCGAACCGGATGTTCGCCGGTTGGCATTCGACCCAGAGCGGGCGAAAGACTTCCGCGAGTCGGTCAAACGCCAGCAGAAAACCCGTGTGGCACGCGAGGCCCAGTCGCTCACGCTCGGTTCGCTACGGTCAAGCTTTCAGACCGGGCTGAGTGCGAAGAGCCCTAACGCCGATCTCAATGCCCGCATCGCATCGGGCGTGGTGGCGTGCTTCCCGTCGAATGCTTTCGAACCGACCGGCATCGCCCGCACAATGTGGTTTTCGCGCGTGCAAAACACGGCAGCCGATGCCGAGGCGATGATCCAAGAGCTGTTGTTGGAGTAAGGGGGAAGGAGAGATGTTGTGGCATACAAGCACGACGCGCAAGCGAGTGAGTCCACGGCAGCCAAACCAGCTCACTCGCTTTCGCGTCGTGCTTGTATGCTACTTTTCAAATCCTCGCGCTCGGCCTGACGGCGGCGGATGTGTTCGACATCGTCACGCGGCGTGGCGTCGATCAGACGCCTAGTATAATCCTCTTGCGGGTCGGCGTAGATGTTCTCCGACGGACCAAACTCGACGATTCGCCCCTCGTTCATCACGGCCATCATGTCGGCCATAAACTTGACGACGCTCAGGTCGTGGCTGACAAAGATGTAGGTCAAGCCGTGCCGTTCTTGCAGATCT
>CAUYYY010000303.1:0-3300 GCA_963577165.1 Planctomycetota bacterium
TTGTCGCTCGGGCCAAGCGGGTTGTGTTCTTCTTCATGCAAGGCGGCCCGAGCCAGGTAGATACGTTTGATCCGAAGCCGGCCCTCAAGAAATACGAGGGCAAATCCTACACGGGCCATTTACAGATTGGGTCCAATGGCCGAGCGATCGGTCATCCGATGCCTTCCGCCTTCAGATTCAGAAAACATGGACAGAGCGGACTTGAGATCAGCAACCTATACCCGAACGTCGCCAGGTTCGCCGACGATCTCTGCGTGATCCGGTCGATGTATTGCGATACCCCGACGCACAGCCCGGGAATTCTTCAGATGAACACCGGTAGTATTGTCGTGGGCCGCCCGAGCCTGGGTTCGTGGCTCAGTTATGGGTTAGGAACAGAGAATGAAAACCTGCCCAGTTACGTCGTGATGGTCGACCCTCGCGGCGGTCCCCGGGGCGGGGCGGGAGCATGGTCGGCGGGGTTCATGCCTGCCGTTTACCAAGGCACGATGTTTCGTAGTCAAGGATCCCCGCTGTTGGATCTGGACACACCACGCGGCATCACCCAAAGTAGCCAGCGTCGCAGTCTGGACCTGCTGGAACGTTTGAATCATCGGCACCTCGAACAGCGACCGGGCCATTCGGAACTTGAGGCGCGGATTCAGTCCTACGAGCTGGCCTACAAAATGCAGACGGCGGCCGCTGACGCCGTGGACATCGACCGGGAGTCCGACAGGACGAAAAAGGAGTACGGCCTGAAAAACCCGCTGACGGCCGACTACGGCCGCAAATGCCTGTTGACTCGACGATTGCTGGAGCGGGGAGTGCGGTTCGTACAGCTTTACTCAGGCGGTGGCGCGGAAACGTGGGACGCGCACGAGGATTGCATTAAAAACCACACGTTGCATGCGGGCGAAACCGACCAGCCGATGGCCGCTCTGATGGCCGACCTCAAACGCAACGGGCAGTGGGAAGACACGTTGCTAATCTGGGGGGGCGAGTTCGGCCGAACGCCGACCAGCGAAGGCGTTGGCAAGCCCGGCCGGGATCACAACCATTACGGCTTCAGCATGTGGTTGGCGGGAGGTGGCGTGAAAGGCGGACAAGCGATCGGGGCCACCGACGAACTCGGCTTCGAAGCGGTCGAGCAACGTTGTCACGTCTCGGACCTGCACGCGACGATCCTGCACTTGATGGGGCTGGATCACGAGCGCCTAACTTTTTTCCACGAAGGGCTGGAGCAACGTCTGACCGGTGTCCAAACTCGCCGCGTGATCGACGACGTTCTCGCGTAGTACGCTAACCACCTCGCAGGGCAAGGCGAGGCCGTCTCGCCATGGTCTGCACCGCCATCAAGTCGGCTGTTTTCGACCGCAGCCAAGCGCCCGCCGTCCGCACCGGCATCGTATCGAATCAGCCGATCTGCGGCCAGTTCCGCCTGAAATCGCCCTTTCGCCCCTGCCGGACGGCCTGACCTGGAAATTCACTCGGACGCCGGAACAAATCTGCCCCAAGATGTTTGACATTCACCGCGACCCTAGCCAAAATAGCGGTCGCACGGGCCGCATCACGCCGCCGGCCATCGCGATCCCGCCCGAGGTAAACGTGCTGGTGCCGAGCGTGAGCGTGCCCCCCGCATAGATCTTCGTCGCCCCGCCCACATTGAGCGTGCCGCCATCGAGCACCGACACCGTGCCGGTGCCCCACGAACCGTGCTCGCTGCCGCCGATGTACAAGCCAACTGAGTTGTCCCAACTCGAATCGGTGCCCGTGACCGTCACTGTGCCGTCGCCGGTGGAGTGGTAGCCCAGGTAGCCAATCTTGTTGCTCACACTGCCACCGTTTTCGACATTGAGCGTGCCCGTGCCGTCGTGGCCGACGTAGAGCGTGCCCGTGCCCACCATGCCCACGTAGAGTTTGCCGGTGTTGCTCCAACTCGAAGCGGTGCCCGTGCCCGTTGCCGTGCCGCTGGAGCCTGAGTAGCGCCCCAGGTAGCCATCGGCGTTGCTTACACTGCCGCCATTTTCCGCGCTCAGCGTGCCCGTGCCGGCGCGGCCCACGTAGAGGTGGTTGGCGTTGGTCCAACTCGAAGCGGCGCCCGTGACCGTTGCCGTGCCGTCGCCGCCGGAGTACATGCCCAGGTAGCCAACGGTGCCCGTCACACTGCCGCCATTTTCGACATTGAGCGTGCCCGTACCGTACTTGCCCAAGTAAAGGTGGTTGGCGTTGGTCCAACTCGAAGCGTTGCCCGTGACCGTCGCCGTGCCGTCGCTGCCGGAGTTGTAGCCCAGGGTGCCATAGGTGTTGCTCACACTACCGCCATTTTCCACGCTGAGCGTGCCGGTTCCGGTATTGCCGATCCAGATTTCTCCCGACACCGTCCATGGGTCCGGCTCGGTACCAGAAAGGGAAGGGCTGCCATCGCCCGTCGCTGTCACCTCTGCCCAGAGCGGAGCAGGAGCGCAAAACAGCGCGGCGGCAAGAAAGATCATACACAAACCGGCCCGCAGAACGGGTCGTTGCGCGATGCGGAAGCCGACTGAGAGTCCACGTAACTGGCCGTACGCGGTCACCGCCTTTGCGCGACCAACAGTACAAATGCCATCGGTCGCATACACCTTGATTGTCTATCGAATTAGCTTTTCCTTGTGCACGTTCTTTTGCCCGCGCAGGATCCTCTATCCGGTAGACTGGCGACCGCCCAAAAGTAGACCAATCTCCACAAAGACCTCCAGGCAGCCCCAGAATACCAGAAATTTCGCTTGGAGCAACGGTTTTTGGCGAAAAACGAGCAGTTCCAGTGAGGGGGGGCATATCCTTACGCACAGCCGACAGGCACGGATGCTGTGCGGAAGCATGCAGGGCAAAAACCGGCCAGTGGCCGAGCATCAGCCGCGACGACGACCCAAGCGGCCCCGATCGCGCCGCGGTGCGGTGGCCGTCACATTCCCAGCCAGCTCCCAACCGGGTCGGTATTCGCTCCGCACGATCGTGGCGAATTCCGGCGCGTCTTTGGCCACCAAAGTTTCGGCGTCCCAGTTCACCTTCTTGCCCTCGCCGCCTGGGCCTGCGGCCCAAACCCCTCACCCCCGGGCCGCCCACGCACTCCCACTCGGAATCAAACTTCCTATCATTATCTATTCAGCAGTTACTGACTGATAGTAATTTTGATTTACATCGCGAGGTTGGTACAGTTCGGGCGGCTTGGCGCATGCGGCAACCATGAGAAAACGGTCATATCCGGTTCCGAAGCTAAAATCGCTCGCCACCATCAGAGGCGTCCCTGGCGGCTTGGCTGATGGTGACTGCCAATAAGTATAC
>CAUYYY010000304.1:0-3290 GCA_963577165.1 Planctomycetota bacterium
CGCCGAAGGCGTTATACAACAAAGCCCAGGGTCGCGCAGCGCATCCTGGGTTACTGGGTTACGATGCCCCGGCAATCGCATAAACCCCTAAGGGGCTTTACAAGCGGGTCGGTGTGCGTAGTACAAGATATCGAACGAGTCGAGCGGACAGCGGCAAACGGCTCTCGAAAGCACCCCGGCTGCTTACCGGCGACTCTCCACCACGCACGTCTGTTCAAAGCAGCCGGAGTGCTGGTAGGTTATCTTGCCGCCACTATCTAACACGCTCGCTACTCGCTACTAATCTCACCTTGAAATCGGGCCACCCCCTATGGTAGGAAAGAGGGACGAGAGTCGAGAGACAAGTGACGTTATGTTAATTCCGACTTCCGCACTCCGCATTCAGAAACGTTTGACTATTCGAGAAGATGCCCTTTATCAAACACCACCGGGGCCCCCCTATAAGGCGCGATAGAAAACGTGATTGTTTTCAAACAAGAACAAAACACAAACATTGACATTGACAGCAATTCTTCAGTCCAACGCAGAAAGAACCGACATCGTGCCCCGCTTTGAATCACGACGCAACAAGCTCCGCAAATTGTTACGAGCCACCGGCGCCGACGCGCTGCTGGTAACCAATTTCACGAACGTCACTTATCTCACCGGATTCACCGGTGACGATAGTTATTTTCTGGTCACTCGCTCTCGCGAGGTGCTGGTAAGCGACGAGCGCTACACGACCCAGTTGGAAGAAGAATGCCCGGGGCTGAAACTGGAGATTCGTGCGCCCGGCGCAAAGATGATTCAATCCGTGGCCAAGCTCGTGCGTCGGGCGAAGGTTTCGCGGCTGGCGTTCGAAAGCGCATCGATGACCGTTGGGTTTCACGATCGGCTAACTGCCGCATTGCCCAAGGTCGATTCGGTTCGCGCCGATTCTTTGGTCGAGCAACTCCGTGTGATCAAAGACCGGCATGAGATTGCCGCCACACGCGTGGCGATCGATCAAGCCCGCCGGGCGTTCGAAGTGATCAAAGCCACCCTGACGCCCGATCAGACGGAAAAGCAAGTGGCCGCCGAACTGGAAAACGCCATGCGCCGATTTGGCGCGCGGGGTTGCAGCTTCCCGCCGATCATCGCCGCCGGAGCCCGATCGGCCTTGCCCCACGCCACCCCGACCGATGCGCGAATCGGTGACTCCGATTTTGTTTTGGTCGATTGGGGAGCCTGCGAGCACTTCTACGCGAGCGACTTGACGCGACTCATCGTGACCGGTAAAATTTCGCCCAAACTGCGTAAAATATATCGAATTGTGTTAAAAGCCCAAGTCGCGGCGATCCGAGCGATTCGTCCCGGTGTGACTTGCCAGCGTGTCGACGGTGTGGCCCGCAGCATAATCGCCAAAGCCGGTTTTGGTCAGCATTTCGGTCACGGCCTCGGCCACGGGCTGGGCCTCGATGTCCACGAAAACCCACGACTCACCCGCGGCAGCGACACCGAATTGAAGCCCGGCATGATCGTCACGGTCGAGCCGGGCATCTATTTGCCGGGCTGGGGCGGGGTGCGAATTGAGGACGACGTGCTGGTGACGCGCGACGGTCACGAGGTGCTCAGCGACGTCGGTAAAGAACTGGAAGATTGGGTGGTTGGATGATCCCGAGACGCGCCAAAGTAATACCACCGCACAGGGCACATTTAAGGGGAACCGCAGATGGACGCAGATCAATGAAGATAAGGTTGGGGTTGCTAAGAATGATTTGCTACCGATTTATACGCGATACGCTTGATATCGATTTTTCCGTACTCCCAGACAATCTGCGTTTATCCGCGTTCATCGGCGGTTCCATTTTTTCAATTCGTGTTTCATCCGCGGCTAAAGAAATTTTGTGAACGGTTATGCGGTTCGTTTGTAAAGAATTGGAGAATGTGAATGGGCGGTTCGAGTTCAGGTCAAGGCGACGTATTCGACATCCGCAAGATTCGTCGACTTGTGGAATTGATGAACGACCACGAACTGGCCGAGATTGATCTTCGCCAAGCAGATCAACGGATCCGGCTGCGTCGCGATGTCGATCCGATCGTGGCGCCCACGGTGGTTGGCGGACCAGGTCCGGCGCCCAACGTCGCGGCATCCGAGGCGGCCACCTCCGCGGCTGAAGAGAACATCACACTGGTGAAGAGCCCGATTATCGGCACGTTTTATACCTCGCCGAGCCCGGATGCTCCGCCGTTCGTCAATGTCGGTGACACGGTGAACGCTGAGACGACCGTCTGCATCATCGAAGCCATGAAAGTGTTCAACGAGATTCCGGCCGAGTTTAACGGCAAAATCGTGGCCCGATTGTGTGAAAGCGGTGACGCCATCGAATATGGCCAGCCACTATTCAAGATCGATACGCGCGGTTAAACGCGGCTCGGGCCAACGGCATCCACCGCAGCACCCCCGCCGCACCTACGAATTAGAGCAACTTATAAATGACCGCGTAGGCCAAACTGCGGAACAACTGCCGGAATATCAGGCCAACATAACCTCATGTCGGTGCGACTCGCACTTCGGAACCGGTCCATGTATCAACGTATCTTGGTTGCCAATCGCGGTGAAATTGCCTTGCGCATCATCAGGGCGTGTCGGGAACTGGGCATCGAAACGGTGGCCATCTTCAGCGAAGCGGACCGTGGCGCTCATTATCTCGATCTGGCCAACGAGGCCTTCTGTATCGGACCGGCAAAAGCATCTGAAAGCTATCTAAAAATTAGCCGTGTCATCAGCGCCGCCGAGGTCGGCAATGTTCAGGCCATTCACCCAGGCTATGGCTTCCTGGCCGAAAATGCGCACTTCAACGAAATCTGTCGTAGTTGCAAGATCGACTTTATCGGTCCCACGCCCTCGGCGATGAGTATACTGGGCGACAAGAACCAGGCCCGGCGTTTGGCACGCGAGGCCGACGTTCCTGTGGTGCCCGGTAGCGAAGGATTGATTCAGGACGAGGCAGAGGCTCTGCGATTTGCCCACGAAGTGGGCTTTCCGGTGCTTATCAAGGCGGTTGCCGGTGGTGGCGGCCGGGGCATGCGAGTCGCGCTGAACGATCTGGCGCTTAAAACCGCCATCCAACAGGCAAGCGCTGAGGCCGAAGCAGCCTTTGGCAATGGCGAAATCTATTTAGAAAAATACATCGAACATCCGCATCATGTGGAGGTTCAGGTACTGGCCGACCATCATGGCAACGTGGTTCACCTGGGAGAGCGCGATTGCTCTGTCCAGCGGCGTCACCAAAAGTTGATCGAAGAATCTCCCAGTCTCAGCGTGTCGG
>CAUYYY010000305.1:0-3287 GCA_963577165.1 Planctomycetota bacterium
TGGCGGGCCAGGTGTTTGCCTGGTTGAAGCCTCAGCTTCCGGAAAGCACGTTGATCTTCCAACGAGACGAAACCCGGGCGGCTCAGGACGACGCTGAGGCCAAAGTGGAGACGCTCACCAAGCATTATGCCCAAGGCGAGGTGCTGGCGGCCGCGGGAGAACCGCTCGGCGTCGAATCGCTGGAACTATTGAGCTTGGAATATGAGCGATCGCGCGCCGAGCGAACCGTGTCGGCCAAAATAAATCGGTCGCTCTCTGCTCTGGGACTGTACGTCGGGCTGTACGTTTTGTGTGGCTTTTATATTCATGCCCGTCAGCTGACGTTGCTGTCGAACCTGAGATCGTTTTGCACTTTGCTAGGCATGGTTTTGCTTACGGTGGCCGCTTGCCAGATTACAGATCAGTGGAATGCGGAACTCGTGCCGTTGCTG
This sequence comes from Planctomycetota bacterium, assembly GCA_963577165.1. Lineage (GTDB taxonomy): Bacteria > Planctomycetota > Planctomycetia > Pirellulales > CAUYYY01 > CAUYYY01. The sequence goes on from CAUYYY010000305.1 coordinate 432, forward strand.
TTGTTTAGTATGGCGATGGCCATCGCGTATCGTCAGGAACTATCTCTGCTGCTGACCGCCGCGGTGACGCTCCTTGTGGTCCTTTCGATCGGCCAAGGACTACAAGGTGCGGTCATTGCGATGGCCGCGACTGCCGGTGCGATCTTGCAACTCGGCAGTGTACGAAGTCGGAGCAAGCTGCTGATTGTCGGCGCATGTAGCGGCGGGATTGTGATGTTGACGACCCTCGGCGTCGGCACACTCAACGAACAGCCCTTGTCGGCATTGTTGTCGATGGCAATGTGGTACACGTTGTTAGCCGTCCTGGCAGGCGCCCTGATGACCTGCATTCTGCCGCTCATCGAGCGGCTCTTTGGCGTGCAGACGGACATCAACCTGATCGAACTGGGCGACCCGGCCCATCCGCTGCTGCAGGAGTTGATCCGACGAGCGCCGGGCACTTACAACCATTCGATCACCGTCGCGTCGTTGGCGGAAACAGCCGCCGAAGCGATCGGCGCCCGGGGGCTGTTGGTGCGCGTCGGGGCCTATTTTCACGACATTGGCAAAATGCTCAAACCGGGTTACTTTGCGGAAAATCAGGGCCAGGGAGACAACCGGCACGAGTCGCTGGTGCCGGCGATGAGTACGTTAGTGATCATCGCGCATGTCAAAGATGGAGCGGACTTGGCGCGGCAGAATCACCTGCCCGAGGCGATCGTCGACTTTATCCAACAGCATCATGGCACGACGCTGGTGGAATATTTTTACCGACGCGCGAACGAACAAAAGCAGGCCGATCCGGACGGCAGCGAGGTGGATGAAAGCTCGTTCCGCTACCCGGGTCCGAAGCCGCAAACGAAGGAGGCGGGTGTGCTGATGTTGGCCGACGCGGTGGAAAGCGCCAGCCGAGTCTTAGTGGAACCGACGCCTTCGAGGATCGAGAGCTTGGTTGAAGAAATGACGATGAAACGGCTGCTCGACGGCCAGTTCGACGAATGTGGGTTGACGCTGCAAGAAGTGCATACGATCGGCGAAAGTTTGGTGAAATCGCTGACCGCGGTTTACCACGGTCGTGTGAAGTATCCTGGACAGCAGACAGCGTGAGGGTTGAGGGACAAGGGACAAGGGACAAGGGACGAGGGAGAACCGAGTGAAAAAGTGTTCGTATGAGATTTCGATCCATGTCGAGCAATCGGTGGTGAAGGTCGATGTGGATCGCCTGCGGGAAGCCATCGGCAGCATTCTGGCCGAGGCGTCGATCGTTTCGGCGGAAATCAGTCTGGCGATTGTCGACGATCCGACCCTCCACGGCCTCAATCGTAAGTATCTCGACCACGACAATCCGACCGACGTGTTGAGCTTTGTTCTGGAACATGACGCCGGCCACTTGATCGGCGAGATCATTGTCAGCGCCGAGACGGCCACCGCAGTAGCCGGCGATTATGGCTGGGATGCTACGAGCGAGCTATTGCTCTACGTGATTCACGGTGCCCTGCATCTGGTGGGCTACGACGACGCGACGAGAGATGCTGCCGAGGAAATGCGCCACCAAGAGACGCACTACCTACAGCAACTGGGCGTGTCACGCAGAGTGAACGAGGCCGCTGCTCAGGCACACACTGTTCAGACACTGACGAGCAGGATGATCCGCGAGGGTGTAGCCAGGGGAGAGCGATTATCGTGACCGCGAACGTGTTGATGTGGCTGACGGTGACCTCTCTGGTGAGCAGTTGTTTCATTGCCATGGGCGCCCGATCTCTGCGGGACTTTTCCCGCCACGATTTGCAAGCGATTTGCCGTCGGCGTAAAGATTTGGACCGTTTCGGAGAAATCTTGCTTCATTACGATCGGGTGGCGCTCGGTGTGGACCATCTGCTCTACCTGAGTGTGGCGTTTACCATCACCTGTGGCGCCTGGCTGAGTTCGACAAAATGGACCGCACTCACCGAGTCTGGCCTGGCGGCCACGGTTGCCGGTGGTGGACTGGCCTTAGTGGTGGCAGTGCTGTGGATCCCTTGGGCGGTTGCCCGGCTGTGGGCAGAGCCGTGGCTGTACCAGACGTGGCGGGTGTGGACTGTGGCGAGCACCCTGATGCGTCCGTTGACCTATGGTGCCCACTTGATCGATGCCGTGTTGCATCGTTTAGCGGGAAGAACGCCGGAGGTTCCGAGCGAGGATACGATTGAAGAAGAGATTCGCACGATTGTCAACGAGGGCCATCGCGAGGGGCTATTGGAAGAGGACGCCCGAGAAATGATCCAAGGCGTGATTGATTTGGGAGACGCCGAGGTTTCTGAAATCATGACCCTGCGTACTGATATGCACATGATTCATGTCGGCCTATCCTGGGAAGGCATGCTCGACGGAGTGATCCAATCGGGCCATACGCGAATCCCGGTCTTCGAAAAGAACCGCGACGACATCGTGGGCATTTTGTACAGTAAAGACTTGTTGCCGGAATTGGCGAAGGGTGCCCGTGAGCCACGATGTCCGATGGTCGACCTATTGCGCAAGCCACATTTCGTACCGGAGACAAAAAAAGTCGACGATTTGCTTCAGGTATTCCAAAAAACGCGGAATCACATAGCGGTGGTCCTCGACGAGTATGGCGGCGTGTCGGGACTGGTGACGATTGAAGACGCGCTGGAGGAGATCGTAGGCGAGATCGTTGACGAGTATGACGACGATCTGGTGGAAGAGATCGAGAAGATCGACGACCGGACGTTCGAAGCGTTGGGACGCGCGCATGTCGACGAGATCAACCAGCGGATCGATATCAAGCTGCCCGAAGACAAGTTGCCCGAGGACGGGGACTATGACACCATCGGCGGTTTTGTGTTCGGCCAGTTCGGATATATCCCCCAAGCAAACGAA
>CAUYYY010000306.1:0-3276 GCA_963577165.1 Planctomycetota bacterium
CGCTGTTGTTCTTTGCAGCCGGCGATACGGGGAATGCGTTGCAGCAGCGAGCCTCCGGTGGCCGCAACCACTGGGTGGAGCACACTGCCTCGCATCTCATCCAACACCACCAGCGTGGTGGCGTATACGGCGCGATCACTGCAGACAGCAACTGCGATGTCGTCACAACAGTTTTCACGCTCGCGACGCACCATCGCTGAGACCCACCACACCGCAGGATGATAGAAAATCAGTGTTTCCACGATGGTCTGCAGCACGTTGATGATGAAATCGTGGCGGCGAACATGTGCCAACTCGTGCGCGATGACGGCTTCGAGTTGCTGCGGCGTTAGACCAGTGATCGCAGTGGCGGGAAGTAACAGCAACGGACGCAGGCTGCCGATGACAGCGGGCACTTGCACCACGCCCGACTCGGCAACTTCGATCGTCTTATCGATCCTCATCCGCACACACAAACGGCGGACCAGCGCTTCGATTTTATCGGGCACCGCGGATCGTCCGACCCGCCGCAAACGAAAGACGGTGTACAGCCCAAACAGTGGACGCGCGGATAGCACCAACACACCCACCAACCAGGCGATCGCGATCGGTGAGATCACTGGTTGGAGCCACGATGTCGCTCGCGCGCGCCACTCGGCGGCCGCGCTCAGATCGGTAGGCTCTCGTCGACTCGAAGTCTCCGAAGCATCGGCAACGAGCGTTGTCAACGGCGTTTTCGATTCGAGCTGCTCGACTCCCGCTCGCTGGTCGTCGCCAATATCGGCAACAAGGGTCGACGGAGCTGCGTTGCCAATGGCATCTATGCCACTCGGGGCGACCGGCGGAAGTGCCGCAGCTGGAGGCCTATCTTCACTTGTCGCGTTAGCCGTAACCTGCTCGATCTGCGGCGGTGATATGACGAACAACGTGTCACACGGAAAGACGACCATCGCTACCAGCGCCAGACAGCCGACCGAGTAGCGCAAATTCGCCGAATGACGAAAGAGGAACCGATTGCAAAAGGCAACGACATAGGCCAACAGGACGATTTGCCAGACCGAATGAATCAACGTCCAGCCAATTCGATCTACAAGCTGAGCATCCAACATCGATCAATCCTCATGTTTCGGTCGCTCGAATTGGTCTTCGATCTGCTTCAACGTTTTCACTGGTCTATTCCCAATTGATCCAGCAGCTTACGAATCTTGGCCAGATCCTGCTTCGACGCTCTTGTCGAGGATAGTGCCTGAAGAACCAGGCTTGTTGCCGAACCGTCGTACACCTTCTGGATCATCTCGGTGAGCATCCGCTTTTGCGTTCGCTGTTGACTCGCGGCCGTCCGATAAACCTGTGGCCTCACGCAATCGTCTCGCTTAACGAGCCCCTTCTCGAGCATCACCGATAACATCTTTACCGTCGTCGAATATTTGGTGTCCTTGGTCTCCGTGATGCGATTATGAACGTCGCGGACGGTGCTGGGACCAAGTTCCCAAAGCGTGCGGAGGATTTGCAATTCGACCTCGGTCGGTTGCGAAGACGCGGTGCGTGGCATTGTTTACTCGACTGGCAGAAGAGTGACGAAAGAATTCTCCAACTGCGGCTATTGTTAGCGAGAGGACGCACCCCGTCAAGATAGTTAGCGAAAGAATTCTCTATTCTGTAGTAAGGCCCCACTGGGAACAGGAATCGGACCACGGACTTCATGTAAAAACTTCCGCTTGTTGATGTTGCCGGACGGCGTTGTCCGCTGATCATCGCCTCAGGCCGAGTCCAATCTCCAAGCTGCAACACGAGTGTTTCCTTAAAAAACAGTTTTCCGAGTTACGGCCGTTGATGGAGTCCACGCAGTAGCTTGCTTTTGCAGCCCGAAGGCTGTACTCCAGCAATGATCCAACCCCACTTCTTGGCGACGAGTCACCAACAGGGTTATGTGATGACGTTTTCGCCTTTGTTCTCCGCCTGCCGGATCGTCACCGGCCAGCCGGGGAACTGGTTTGTCTCTTGGCCGTCTGTCGGGTCGCTCAGGAACCGGAACGCTTCTACGTGGTACGTCTTCGCCTGCGTGTCGATGGTGACAAGCCCAAAGCCGCTCCCCTTTTGATGGGCTCGTTCGTAGCGATTTTGCTTGCTGGCGACTTCTGGATTTCCAACGGCATAGACGTAAACCCTGTTGCCAAGTCCGTCGATAAACTCGCCCGTGTTCGCCAAGGCGTGCTGAGGCCGATTTTCGTGTGGCATGTCAAGTTCGTCCGGACGCCACCAGCGCGGGTAGCCGGCGGCGATGGCCGGAGTGCAAAATGACCAGTTGCTGTCGCGCTGACGATTCACACCATACTGTGACAACGTCGCCAAGTGCTGATCGCCACAAATGTGTAGAGCTTTCGACTTACGAATGATGCTGACGGCGTTGTTGCGCGCGGTTTGCGGCCAACTACCGCAGTCGAGATCGGCTTTCAAGTAACCTTTGAATCGACCGTGATGCGTGGCAACGCCCGCAAAAACCGTCTGACTGAACAGAACCTTCAAGCCGTGGCCGCGCCAATCATCGGCCCAGTGCTTGAGAAATTCCTCTTGTCGTTCGCCCAGCAAGACTAATCCGGGCTCATCCAGCTTCGAGCAATCAAAGTCTGGGTCTTGAACATGGTCTGCGCGGCCGCTACCCGTTTCCACTCGCTCGGGACCACTTTTCCATTGACGATCCCCGATGATGGCGAAACTAACGTCGCCGTAGACCATGTCGCCGAAGTAGACGCTGATCTCCTGTTTGCTCGGTGCCGGGTCATAGTAGTCCGGGTGATGAGAAGTGCAGGTGCGATGGACAACATTGACCATACGGGCCGGTTCGCGATAGCCGCCTTTGGACGACGCGCCGCCAGCCTGATCCTTCATCTTCGCGCCGCCTTCGCCCCAGATATTGCCTTGAAAAACATCATGATCGTCGGGCAGACAAACCGTGAGGCGGTTTCGCATCGCTTCTCGGAACGACCAGCCGAACTGATAGAACTTCCGCAGGTAATTCAGGATCGCCGGTTCCGCAGGATCGCGAATGATCCCGTAACCGCCATGGTTTTCGTAAAGTTGATCCCCGGAAAAGTACAGCATGTCCGGATCGAGCTTCACGAGGTTGTTGGCGACGGGCGCGTAGGGAAACGCGTAGTCGTTTTGGCAAGTCAGTGCACCCAGGCGGAGTGGTCGACCGATGGGGTTCGCCTTGATCGTGCCAGACCAGTCCGACTCTGTTGCGGTGTCGTCGAGATGCTGCTCGCGGTAGACCAGTTTGTACGGCGTGGCGGCCTT
>CAUYYY010000307.1:0-3275 GCA_963577165.1 Planctomycetota bacterium
GGTACGTCGTCAGGTGTGCGAGTCGCTCACGCGTCGCGGCGATCTGCCCGCGGCCGATCGGCTGCTACCACTGCTGGCCGATACCGATCGGTTTGTGGCCTACGCCGCACGTCGGGCACTCGAGCGGCGTCCCGTCGGCGAGTGGCGCGACGAGGTGCTGACAACCAACAAGACACGCATCTTTCTGCAAGGCGCGACGGCGCTGCTCGTCGCGCATCCGAGCGACGAGGTGGCCCATAGGATTCTTGACCGCGCTCGGCGGTTTCTCGGCAGCAAGATAGACGATCCTAAGTACCCGTCCGGCTTCCTTAGCGATGAAAACTTTACCGATCTGATGCGCGTCATACAGCTTGCGCTGCTACGCGGGAAGTTGGCGCCGGAAGACGTGCCCGAGCTGCGAAGACAGTTGGCCCAGGAGTATCCCTCGGCCGACGCGATCATGAATCGCGAACTCGTTCGACTCCTGGCCTATTTGAAAGAGACATCGATTAACGGACGGATCGTCGAGCAGTTGCGAAGCGATCTGCCACTGGCCGATAAACTGCATCTGGCAATGCACGCGCCCCATTTTGCCCTGGGCTGGACCACCGAAAACAAGCTACAGTGGCTGGTGTTCTACGAGCAGGCCCGTCAGGTAAAGGGCGGAATCAGTGTGCCGGGCTACATCGACCAGGTCTCGCGTGATTTCTTCGAGCATCTTTCGGAGAGCGAACGTCGGCTCGTGTTGAGCGACGGCGTCAAATGGCCCAACTCGGCGCTGGCCGTGTTGGCCCGGCTGCCGAAGAAGTTGGACGATGACGCGTTGGATCAATTGCTCAAGCTCGACAAGCAACTTGAAGGCCGAGAAGGCAAATCGTTCGACCGTCTGCGCGTCGGAACGGTTGCCGTGCTGGCTCGCGATGGCTCGCCGGCCGCGACGGCTTATCTGCGCGAGTTGTTCGTCCGCGCTCCCAAGCGACGCACCGCGGTTGCCATGGGCTTGGCTCAGCAGCCCGACAGCGAGAACTGGCATGTTTTAATTCAAGCCGTGCCGGTGCTTGAGGACACGGTGGCCCGCGAAGTAATCAGCCGCCTGGCCACGGTCGATCGTCGGCCCGAGCAGCCCGAGCCGCTGCGACAGGTGATCCTGGCCGGTCTCCGCAGCCAGGAGAAGGTTGGGCCGGCTGCGGTGCAGTTGCTCGCGCATTGGACCGGGGAGCAACTCTCTCAGGCCGACGATTCACCGGTGGTGAGCCTGTCCGCCTGGCAAAAATGGTTCGCGGAAAATCACCCCAATCATTGGCCGGCCGAGCTTCCGGTCGATTCGCCGACGAGCAAGTGGACCTATCAGGAGCTGCTGAAGTTTCTTGAAAGTGACGATGGATCGAAGGGCGACGTGGATCGAGGCACCGTCGTTTTCAAACAAGCTGAATGCGTTAAATGTCATCGTTACGGCAACATTGGTGAGCGGATCGGGCCCGACTTGACCGCCGCCAGCATGCGTTTTCAGCAGAAGGAGATTCTCGAATCGATTCTCTTCCCGTCGCAAGTCATTTCCGATCAGTATGCCAGCCAGAAGGTGCTGACTACCGACGGTCGTGTTTTGGAGGGCATCGTAGCACCGGCCGGGCCCGATTCGTTGTTCGTTCTGCAACAGGACGGCAAAAAGGTCGAGGTCCTTCTATCCGACGTCGAAGAGCAATCGGCCAGCCGCCAGTCGGCCATGCCCGCCGGACTGCTCGATAAGCTGACACTCAAGGAAATTGCCGATCTATTCGCCTTCATGCGCCACCGTCCGCGTACGGCGACGACGAATCGCCGCGGCGCCATCGGCCGATAGCTTCTCGGGCGAGCGGGTGGCATAAACTGTTTCCCTAGCCGCTCGCCACGGCGAGCGGTCGGTAGTGCTAAAAAACCCTCGGCCCTGTTAAACTTTGCGGGCCAGGCATTCCCGAGAGGGCTGTTAAACTTTGCGGCTTTTGTCGGTTGTACTGGTTGTAACTCTTTTGCATGGTGGAATTTTCTCATCCTTGACGCGGTGCGCGCTGTACCAGAGCCGATCTCTCTGTTGGGCTTCGGAGATGGCCGTACGACCGCTCCGACCCGACTAACCGAATCAATCGATCCATTTTGAAATTGGCAACTTGCTTCAGAAGGTACTCGAATGTCCGTACGTGCGGCTTTGGTCTTGGCCGTTGTGTTGTCCGCGGTCGGTCTTGGTAGCGGTCAAGTCGGCGCGCAGGAATTCCAGTCGCTCGGCAGCCAACAGCTTTTGGAGCGGCTCGACGCCCAAGACCAGAGAATCCGCGAACTCGAATCGCGGCTCAACACGACCGAAAAACCGTAGCGAATGTTGCCGGCCGTGATGGAGAGCAACGACGACGTGCTCTACCGTCTTGAGGCCCTCAAATCGGCTTACTCGGACGCGACGAGCCGAGGTCTCTTTGACGAAGGCGAGGGCGTCGACACGTATGGCGAAAAATGGTCGCACAAATGGGGCGGCCGTATCATGGGGGATTACGTGAATTGGGCCAATCAATCCGTCCCCCTCGGTGGCCAGGACTATTTTGAGTTCCGTCGGTTGAGGCTGTCCGTCTCCGGCAATGGCTACGGAGTCTACGACTACAAGTTCGATGTCGACTTCGAGCCAGAAAACACGATCACGGATTCAGACGGGGACCTAGTGGCCAACGCCGACGGAGTTGGCATAAGAGACATGTACGTCGGCATTCACGATATTCCTTTTCTCGGTTACGTTCGGTTTGGCCACTTCAAGACTCCCTTCAGTCTGGAACAATTGACCGGCAGCAAATACATCACGTTCATGGAGCGTTCGCTGCCCAATATTTTCGTTCCGCTTCGTGAGGTCGGTATTGCCGCCTATAACCATTCGGCGGGTGAAAACGTGACCTGGGCCTTCGGCGCCTTTTTTGACAGTATCAGCCCAGTGGCCAAAGAGCGGGTGGATGATAACCAAGGGATGCGCTTCGTCGCCCGCACCACTTGGACGCCTTATTACGATGAATTGGCCGAAGGTCGATACCTGCTGCATACAGGTCTCGGCTTTCACTATACCAACGACCAAGACGGCAGCGTTCGGTTCGCATCGCGCCCCGAAATCCACGAAGGTCCGACTCTCGTCGACTCCGGCACCCTCGCCGTGACCGACTACTCGGTAGTCGACGCCGAATTGGCCTGGGTCAACGGCCCGCTCTCGCTGCAGAGTGAATTTATGTGGACCAACGTCAACGTGATTGGTGGACCGAGCCAAGACCACTACGGTGCGTACGTCTATG
>CAUYYY010000308.1:0-3258 GCA_963577165.1 Planctomycetota bacterium
GGCATCAGTGGACTCACGTTGCCTGCCATCTTGCAGGCACGGGCAATGGCGGCCGTGGCCGGTCAGGTCCCGGCCGACACGGCGGTCATTCAGTATTGGCTGGGCGGGGCGGCCAGTCACCAAGAAACGTATGATCCGAAGCCCGACGCCCCGATCGATTTCCGCGGGCCGTTCCGAACGATTCCAACGAATGTACCGGGCATCCAAATCTGCGAAACGCTGCCCCTGCACGTAAAGTTGATCGACAAAGTGACGCTGATCCGTAGCATGGGTCACGACAACAGCGATCACCAGCACGGCATGCACTGGTGCCAGACCGGCCACGACGTCAAGGCCAACGGCGTGAATCCGTTCAAGGGTTTGAGTCACCCTTCGAGCGGCTCGCTGATGTCGAAAGTCCGCGGATCGAACCACCCAGCGATGCCGGCGTACGTTCACATCGGTTACCCGCTCGATGAAGTTCCCGGCCGGCATTACCCCCACATCGCCGCTTACCTCGGCCGGCAATACGATCCCTACGTGATCCTCGACAAGCGGACGGGGGACGGGAAAGACCCGGGACAGGACCGCGATTTTCGTGTCGGCAATCTGGATCTCACCGCCGGGTTGACGCTGTCGTCGGTCTCGAACCGGCGCGAACTACTGGCCCAGCTCGATCGTGTGCGACGCGAGGTCGACGCAACCGGCATGATGACGGCGATGGACCACTTCCATCAGTCGGCGTTCGAAATGATGACCGGCCCGCGCGCCCGCAACGCCTTCAATCTGGATCAGGAGGACGTCCGCACCCGTGAACGATACGGTGCGACGCGTCCCGGACAAACCGCATTGTTGGCGCGGCGGCTCGTCGAGGCGGGCGTGACGTTCGTGACCGTCGTCGATCCGGGCGTGGGGCTGAGCAGTTCCGGTTGGGACCTGCACCGGAGGCTCGAGTGGGGAATGAACACGGCTTGTCCGCGCATGGACTCTGCCGTGACGGCGCTGATCGAGGACCTGTACGAGCGCGGCTTGGACAAGAAGGTGTTGCTTGTAGTCTGGGGCGAATTCGGCCGCACGCCGAGGATCAACAAAGACGCCGGCCGCGACCACTGGGGCGACCTGCAAAGTGTGCTGGTCGCGGGCGGAGGATTCCGCTGCGGACAGGTGATCGGCTCGTCGACCTCCAAGGGCGAAGTCCCCAAAGACCGCCGCCTGTGGCCCTACGACATGGTCGCCACGATTTATCATCACTTGGGCATCAATCCCCACCAGACTTTCAACAACCTGGCCGGTCGTCCGATTCCGGTCTTGGCCCAAGGCGAGCCGATTCACGAACTGCTTTGACGAGAGACCGCAATGGCAACGCACGTTCGGCCCATGCTCTTGTGTTTTGCGGTGAGCGTCCTCTTCGGTCCGGTCATCGTTGTCGGTGGCGAACCGGCATCATTCGACACGCTTGCCACGGAGTACAAACAAGACAGTCGGCCGCTGCTGGGGCGCTTTTGTCTGGAATGCCATTCGAGCGAGAAGAAAGAAGGCGAACTGGATCTCCAGCGGTTTGCGACGCTGGCAGAAATCCGCCGCGGGACCAAGGTCTGGCTGAAGGTTGCCGCGATGCTCGACAATGGCGAGATGCCGCCGGAGGACGCGGAGCAGCCTTCGCCCGAACAACGGAAGAAACTGCGAGGGTGGGTCGAGCGGTATCTTCATGCCGAGGCGTTGGCCAGGGCGGGCGATCCGGGGCCGGTCGTTCTGCGGCGACTCAATAATGCCGAGTACACGTACACGATTCGCGACCTGACGGGCGTCGAGCTCGACCCGACGCGCGAGTTTCCCATTGACGGTGCGGCGGGAGAAGGCTTCACCAACACGGGTGACGCGCTGGTGATGTCGCCGGCCCTGTCGCGCAAGTATCTTCATGCAGGCAAGGAGATCGCTCGGCATGCAGTGCTGTTGCCGGATGGATTTCGCTCCTCTCCGTACGCGACCCGGCGAGAGTGGACGGATGAAATCCTCGCGCAGATTCGGAGGCTGTATGGAGAGTTCGTTGAGTCCGTGGATCTTGGAAACGGTCTGGCGGTGGGCTACATCAACGGTCACGTCGATACTCGACTTGGACACGCGGGTCGCTTGCCGTTGGAGAAATACTTCGCCGCGACGCTCGCGGAACGGGATGCGGTCACGACGGGCGGCAAGACGATCGAAGCCGTGGCTCGTGAGTGCGGTCTGAATGCGCGGTATCTCGGTACGCTCTGGTCGAGTCTCACAGGGTTAGAACCTTCGATACTTTTGGAGGGTCTGCGTGCTCGTTGGCGCGGTGCAAAGCCGCAGGATGCCGCGGTGCTGGCCGCCGATGTGACGACTTGGCAGCGGGGACTGTGGTCGTTCAATCCCATCGGCCTCAGGGGTCGGAAGGGAAGCCGGTCGCAATGGCTGGAACCCGTCAACCCAATGGTGACAAAACAGGAACTGCGTTTCAAAATCCCCGCGACGAAGGACGGCGAAAGGCCAAAGGAATTCGTCATTTCGCTGGTCGCGACCGATGCAGGGGACGGTAACGAGCATGATTTCGTCGTCTGGCGGCAGCCACGGTTGGTCGCAGAAGGGAAGCCGGACATTCTGTTGCGCGACTGGGTGTCAGCCGACGGCAAAGCGATCGACGCGGCCTCGGTTTGTGTTCGCGCGCCATCGGTCATCACGATTCGCATTCCCGCCGATTTGGCCGGTCGAGAGCTTGTGACCGCGGCCTCGCTCGAACCGAAAACGGCGGGCGAAGGGAGTCTGCAAGTCGATGTCGTGGCGGGCACGCCCGAGACCAAGACCGGCCTGCTGCCCAGCGAGGTCACCGTGAAGTTCTCGCAAGTGACCCAGGTATTCTCGGATCATCGCAACGTGTCCATTTCGCGACCGATCATCGTCGCCGAAAAGAGCGCGGCGCGCGCCGCGTTCGAGTCGGCAATGAACGCGCACCGCAGCCTGTTTCCGGCGGCACTCTGTTACACGCAGATCGTGCCGGTCGACGAACTTCATACGACCACGTTGTTCTATCGAGAGGACGGTCACCTCGCGCGGCTGATGCTCGATGATGCGCAGAAGTCTCGGCTCAACCGGCTCTGGCAGGAACTGCGATTCGTCAGTCAGAGCGCCTTAATACGCGTCGATGTCCTAGACCCGCATTTCCCAAATAAGTTGCCTGACTGTGGCATGAAATTTGCGCCATCCTTTTGAAAACAAGGGATTTGACACGTTTCATGCCAATGTGACAGGGGAACCTAATGG
>CAUYYY010000309.1:0-3248 GCA_963577165.1 Planctomycetota bacterium
GATTCCGACTACGGCAATTGCAGCGGCGACCCAGATGCGCATTGACAGCGCTTCATTGAGAAACAAGTGCGAGGCTGCCGGCACGATCAGCACTTTCACTCCCAACACCGGCGCGGCGATCGAGACATCGCCACGTTCCACCGAAAAGAACATAAACAACTGGCCGGCAAGAAATAGCCCGCCGATGATCGCTGGTTGCCAGAACATTGTGACCGGTTGCAGCGAGCCACCCAAAAACAACAGAATCGGAAAGACTGCGGCCGAGGTCCAACAGACGAGGATGATGGACGTCCAAGTCGATGTGCCACGTTCCTGGGCGCGGTTCAGACAGAGCAAGCCGAAGATGACCAGTACACTGGAACAGAATGGCATCAAGAGATGAATCGTAGCAGTCCTTTGGCGCCGAACGGCCTATCCGCTGAAACCGGTGAGTGATCCGGTGCTATCGGCAATGCGATTTGTCTTGACGCCATTCGCGCGTGCCAGCGAGAGCCACAAGTTAGCCAGTGGCGTCCCGGCAGCAAAGCGGGTGTGACGGTTTGTTGCCAGGCGACCGCCGCCGCTGCCGGCGATGATGGTCGGCAGGTCGGTGTAAACATGCAGTTTGCCGCTACTGATACCCGATCCTAAGACGAACATGGTGTTGTCAAGCAACGTTGATTCGCCTTCGCGGATGGCGTCCATCTTGGCCACCAACTTGGCGTATTCAGCCAGATGAAACCGATCCAACTGTTCGAGTCTTTTGCGGACATCCGCTCGCCCTTGACTGTGGGTCATCGAATGATGGTTGATCGGTCGGTCAAAGACGCCATGAACGGTCAATGGACTTCCCCATCTCTCCGGCCCACTCATCAAACTTGCCACACGGGTCAAATCGGTTTGCAGAGCGAGGATCATCAGATCTCCCATGACCTGAATGTACTCGCCTCTCTTCATCTGCTGCCAAGGCTTGACTGGCGGCTGCAATTTGAGCTTGGCGATTTGCGACTGCCGCTTTCTCACCCGCTGAATTTGCAGTTCAACTGCCCGCACGGAGTCCAAATACTCGCCCAGTTTTTCTCGATCCAGCCGGCCCAACTTCCGCCGCAACGACTGAGCGTCGTCGCGGACCAGGTCGATCACGCTCCCCAGTTCATTCTGCTGCTTGAGCGAGAACAACCGTTGGAAAACCAGCTTCGGATCACGTAATGACCGAGCTACATGACCGTGTCCATACCAGGAGATGTTGTTGAAGTAGACTGATTCGCGATTGTCCTCGTAAGGATTGCAACTGAGTTCCAGTGATCGAAACGGTGTGTACTTGCCCGTCTCGGCGGCGATGATCTGGTCAATGGTTCGCTTGAGTGGATATCCGGCCGGCGAAAGTTGATCGGGGGCCGCGCTGCTTAGCCAACACGTGCTGGCCTGAGCATGGCCATCGGTGCCGGCGACTTTGATGCGGTCCAACTTAGTGAACAGGGAGATCTTTTTGCGGACCGGCTTTAGCGGTTCGAGCGTCGCGCTGAGTTCAAAGCCCGTTCCGGTGTCCTTCGGATGCCAGGCCGACTGCACGACGCCGTTGGGGATATAGAAGAACGCAGTGCGAATCGGGGCAGGGCTCTTGTCGCGGATTGCCGCGGAACTGGAAGTTCGCATCGCATCCAACAAGGGAAGCGGCACTGCAGCGCCGCATCCACGAAGGAACGTACGACGGGAAATGGGTGGACGCTTCATGGTTTCGCTCGCTTGCCGCGTGAGGCCCTCTGGCCGGCTTTGTGCAAAAAAGGATAGCTTGTGGCGACGGCTTCAACAACGCTGGAAAACTGACCTCGCGTCGCAAGTGCCCGACGGACAATGCGATCGATGGCCGGCTTGTCGGAAAGGGTAAGTTTCCGCCCCAAAGCGTAGGACAACAGATGTTCGCTGAATGCACGCATGAACCATTGCGGCCGATCCAGGATGGCATCTTTGAGGCTGACGATCCCGTTGAACTTTACCTGTCCAAACAACTTCCCGCTGGCATCGATCTTTAGCCCGGACCGATAACGATCTCGCCATCGGCCGATCGCGTCGAAATTCTCCAAGGCAAATCCAAGCGGGTCGATCTTGGCGTGACAAGAAGCACAAGCACCGTTCTCCTGGTGCTGCTTGAGCCGTTGCCGCAGCGTGATCCCTTTGGACTCGATGACCGCGTCATCGGCTTCAATGGACGGAACCTCGTCGGGCGGCGGAGGTGGTGGGCGATTGAACAGGACGCCGGCCACCCAGGCGCCGCGCTTGATCGGGCTGGTCCGTAATGTCGCCGAGGTCATCGTCAAAACGGCTGCGGTCGTGACCACACCACCCTCTCGACGCGTTTTCAATTGGCGGCGGCGAAAGGGTTGTCGAGTTGTATTGAACCGATTGCGGTTTCCTCGCCCGCCAAATGGTCGCTTGCTCGTGTGCCAACGATGCAACTCGTCCGACCGGTAGGTATAGTTCGAGTCGACCAGCAGCATGATCGAGCGATCCTCGACAATGATGCTCTCGAACAACAACAACGGTTCGATCATCGTTTGCAGTCCGAATTTCCACTGCTCGCATCCAATACGAGAATAGTAAATCGGAAAGCGTTTGAAATCGGGCACTGCGGTGATCAGTTGGTCCAACCTCAACCATTGCCGGGCAAAACTCTCGGACAAGGCTTTGCTGCGCGGATTCTCCAGCATGCGAAGAATCTCCGCAGTTAACACATCTGGCTGACTCAGTTTTCTTTTGCGAGCAAGTTCCAGCAGCCTTTGATCGGGGATGCTACTCCATAAGAAAAACGAAAGCCGCGACGCCAGGTCGTGGTCGGTCGCTCGCTGCTCCACGGCGGCTCCCTGTCGGTGCTCCGTAACATAGAGGAAACGCGGAGAGGCAAGGACTGCCGCTACAACATTCTTCATGCTGCTCGAGAACGATTTGGAGCGAGCCAGGTCGCGTCCGAAGAAAGCCAGATATCTTCGCAGAGTGGCATCGGAGACCGGTTTGCGAAAGGCACGCTCGAGAAACACTCGCAACCGCGACTGGGCCAGTTTCACTTGTGCGTTTGCAGACAGCCCCGCTGGTGAGCGAAACAAGGTTCGCGTTGATTTAGCATAGGCATCGAATTCCGGACTTCGAACGATCGACTGACCTAACTTCAAGAAGCTCTCCAGCAAGATCGGGGATGTACTCAGCTGACTGCCACGGTTGTTGAAACCATGCTCGGCTTGTAGATCGATGGCGAACGGTACGACTCCCTTAAG
>CAUYYY010000310.1:0-3244 GCA_963577165.1 Planctomycetota bacterium
GCGCAGACGCCACGCCCGAACTGAAAAACATCTCCGAAGTGTATCGTCGCTTCCGTGCGAATCACCAAGGATTGGAAATGCCCGAGTTTACCCATGTTGCCGATGCGCTGGAGCGGTACTACGATCTGGCGGCGGTAAAATTCAATCCGAAAGCGAGTGAACAATTCGTATCCGAACTCGAGGTGCTGGCGACCCACTTGGAAAAATATGCTCAGGCGCCGATCGAAACCGAAAACTTGGCCATTGGTCGGCGAATCGGCCGGCTTTCCGGATCGGGTCAGGCAGAAACATTGGTCCGGGCGGTTCGGCACCATTACTCGCGCCCAAACCTTTCCGTGCGAGTTTCCAAAGAATTTCTTGACGCCGGCATGGGTCGCACGATCGATGATACGTCGCCTGTGACGGATAACATCCTCGGCACGCGAATCTCCGGCGAAGGGCATACGTTGGCGAAGTTGGACGTCGCGTTGGTGCCCAACAACCGCCAGGCCGAAATCAACGCCTTGCTAACGGGCCACGTCACAACCGATACGGTCGGCCGCAACGGTCCCGTGTCTATCTACACCGACGGGGACGCAAAGTTTGAGGCCGTCAAAACGATCCTGATCGATGACGAAGGCTTTCATGTGAAGCCGGCCGTCTGCGAGGCGACCATAGAGAGCACGATTCGCGGTATCTCATCAACGCGCGATGGCCGTGTCGGCGAGAAAATGATTCACAAAATCGCCTGGAAACGTATCGGCAAGCAGCGCGACCAAGCGGAGCAAATCGCCGGAAAGCATGCCGCGGAGCGTGTGGAGAGGCGATTCGATCGCGATGCCGAGCCACGACTGACGAAGGCCAATAAGAACTTCCAAGACGATTTCCGCAGCCCGTTATTGCGGTTGGGCCAGTTTCCGCAGCAATTGCGATTCAGCAGCACGGAAGAACATCTCTTTGTGCGAGCGCTGCAAGCGAATCGGTACCAGTTGGGCGCGCCTTCGGCGACGCCGGAGCACGCCGACGACCACGATCTGTCCGTCCGAGTGCATGAGACACTGATCAACAATTTGGCTGGCGGCGTCTTGGCCGGCAAGACGATTACGGACGTCGATCAAGAAAAACTCGGCAAGCGCCTTGGTGGCCAATGGGAAGAAAAACTCAAGAGCGCCGAGGACGATGACCCGTGGTCCATTACGTACGCTGCTTTGCGTCCGGTTACCGCACTGTTTGGTGAAAATCAATTCTCGGTTACCATTCGCGGTCGGCGCTTCACATCCGGCGAGCGAAAGTTCAAGGCGATGAACATTACGGCGGTCTACCATTTCGAGACCACCGCCACGGGAGCCAAGCTCACGCGGCAGGGTGATCTGCGAATCTTTCCGCCAAACTTTGTCGAAGGTCAGGATAAACTGTCGGCCTCGCAAGTGGCACTGCGTCGATTGCTCGACAGGCGAATGGGCAAACTCTTTCCGCCGGAAATTGTGGCTGATTCGAAGGAACTGCCCGGCGATTGGGCCAAAGTCGGCAAATTATGCTTGGAGAAACTCGTCTCGGGCGACGGCTGGCTAAGCCTCGGTTGGTCCGCTCCGCAGATTGGCAAGCTGGCTCAGCAGGCGGTACGGACCGCTAGTAAATAGAATTGCAGCACGATGCCCGAGGCAGTACAGATCGCGTTCGATTGTCTGCCGCTTCGTTCGATCAGCAGGCTCGACATTCCCTTGGATGCCTCGGCCGAGTATCGCGCGCAGTGCGAACGGCTCAAATCGGCAATCGAAAAACATGGCCCGGCCAACAGCTATTATCTGCTCGGGGCCCATTGTGTCTTTCATCTGGCGAATTCCGAAATCGACGGCATGCTCCGTTTTCGGTTTGAGGGCACCGTTTTGACCGACTCGGGCGATGCGAAGACAGTGGGTGCCGATCTGGTGATCGAACTGACCGCCCACACCTGCGACGATGTCCCACAGCCGGTCGCCAAGTGGCTGGAGAAAATCGTGTCGCGGGCCGTGCAGATCGAGTTCGATCGCTACATCGCCGCGGGCGACCTCACCGCAGCCGTGCAAAAATCGTCGGCACTCCGCCGGCAAAGCGATTCGGATGCCAGCTTCGTCGGCATGTACCTCTAATAATGGGTCGGAAGTGTTTCTTGACCAAGCTGTTTCTTGACGGGCGGTTGCGAACGGGTTACACTCTCGGCATGCCCAGACGACTACGCGAAGCGCCCGGCGGGATCGTATATCACGTACTCAACCGTGCAGTTGGACGGACGAAGCTCTTCGAGAATGCCGACGACTACGACGCCTTTGAAGAGGTTCTCGAAGAGGCCATCGAGCTCACGGGCACCCGGCTCCTCTCCTATTGCGTGATGCACGGCCATTGGCATCTGCTGCTCTGGCCTCGCGAGGATGATGAGTTGTCGGAGGTCATGCGCTGGCTGACCGTCACCCACACCCAGCGTCACCACGCCTCGCATCGCACGGCAGGGACCGGCCCCATCTACCAGGGACGCTTCCGATCGTTCCCGGTGCAATCGAACGAACATTTCCTGACGGTTGCTCGGTACGTGGAAGGAAACGCCTTTCGGGCCAAACGGGTAAAGCGTGCGCAAGATTGGCGCCGGTCGAGCCTGTGGCGACGCGCGCAGCGAGACAAAAGCTTGGCAAGCCACCTGGCACGTTGGCCGGTGCCTCGCCCGACCGATTGGACACGGCGCGTGAATCGACCGTTATCGAAGTCCGCTTTAGAAGCCATGCGCCGATGCGTCGACCGCGGCCAGCCCTTCGGCAGCGACCGCTGGATCACGCGGATCGTGCGAGAGCTAAGGCTCGAGTCGACCTTCCGCCCCCGCGGCCGTCCTCGGATAAAGACACGGCAACCAACTCGCTGAAATGCCCACTCCTCGCAAAGACGACTCCCGATCTCTTTTCGACTTCGGTCTTGGGACTCGTTCGTCCTGTAAGGGCAGCCGGCCCATTTGGTTGAATATCGGGGGCGGATCGGCTAGGATATGCCTACTCTCCGTGACGCGATGGACAGGTCTGCACCTCTTTTCTGTTTCTCATGAACATGAAGTCTTGCCAGCAATTCTTCTTAAGGAGTGGCTCGTGTTGAGATCAATGATGCGAATTGACCTGCCCTCACTGGTGAAACCAACGTCTAACTTACATTCTTGGGGTTTTCCTTTAACTGCTTGTGGAGCATAGCGGAACAAGCAGTTAAAGGCAGCATCGTCTCCGGGGCTGGGGCCCTGTAGCCCAGCGAG
>CAUYYY010000311.1:0-3237 GCA_963577165.1 Planctomycetota bacterium
GGCATCTGGACTGTCGCCGATCAAAATGTGAATGGATTCCAAAGCCCACTCAGGAATTTTCTGTATTGAGTAGAAGGGGCTATTCTGAATGTAAACGGCCAGGCTTTATCGGAAAACCCCATGACACGGATCGAGTGGCTGGGGCAGAGGGCAGCGCGATCGTGCTGCCACTCATTTCCGGCTCGAGGCAGTGGTGGCCGTTTGCGAACGACTCTACACATCGCTGTTGGATGGCAGCACCCGTTTTAGATCGGGTTTATCACATATAGCCCAAGTGGGTGGTTCATGCTTGCGCTCCGTTAAAATGTGGAAAATTTTTCGGGTTCTTCGGGTGTGCTATTCGCCGGGAAGTGATGCGTTGATCGCCCAAAACAGGTCGGATTCATGGAGAAAAAATCAGGTTGACGCGCAACAAGATCGGCGGCATTCTGGTCCTTGCTTGGGATCAAGCCCAGGGATGGCTATCCCTGGGCTGTTAGACGGCTTATAAGGCAGATGACGTGCTAGCAAAAAAACCGGATTACTGAAAACGTCCGTTTGTCCGCGAACGCGAAAACTGTGTGAGAGTTGACGGCCACCGGCTCTCGCAAGCGGCGTAGCACACGATGGTGAGCTGTGTCGCGTTGAGTTTTCGCCTTGCCCCAGGAAATGGATTCCACCGGGGCTTGCGGACTGCGGAGGTCGCGATCGCACCCGCATGGGACGCGGCGTTCGCCAGCACCTGACCACCGATGGGCACACGAAGGTGCCCGTGGTGAGGTGCTTACTTGCACGGCTCTAACAGGCGAAACTGCACCGAACATTCTATTCCTCGCAGTTTGCGCAATCGATCACATATCTCGGTTCGGCGCCAAAATCGGGTTGCGAGAACCGGCAAACTTGCGTAATGAAGGC
Organism: Planctomycetota bacterium; assembly: GCA_963577165.1. Classification (GTDB taxonomy): domain Bacteria; phylum Planctomycetota; class Planctomycetia; order Pirellulales; family CAUYYY01; genus CAUYYY01. The sequence continues at coordinate 895 of CAUYYY010000311.1, forward strand.
CATGCCAGAACGCGCGACGCAGCATCAGCCGGTCATGCTCCACGAAGTGGCAGAGTGGCTCTCTCCCGAGCCGGGGCAGACGCTTGTGGACGGGACGTTGGGCGGAGGTGGTCACACGCGAGTTCTCGCAGATGGAGTTGGAGCGGAAGGCTTAATCATTGCCTTGGATCGCGACCCGGCTGCACTGGAGATGGCCGCCAATGCCTTGGCTGGTCGGCCGGTGAAGCTGGTCGGGGCCAATTTTTGCGAGCTGTCCGAGGTGCTTGAGCAGATTGGCGTTGCAGCCGTCGATGGCATATTGCTCGACCTAGGGATGTCGAGTGATCAATTAGCAGATAACGAACGAGGATTCAGCTTTGACAGTTCGGGGCCGCTCGACCTGCGATTCGACCCAACCCAGGGCGAACCGGCTTGGCGGTTACTCGAACGGCTCAGCAGCGAGCACTTGGCGAATCTAATCTACGAATATGGTGAGGAGCGGGCTAGTCGGCGTATCGCCAGGACCATTGTTGAGCAACGTCGAACCCGTCCGATACGAACCGCGTCGGAATTAGCAGAATTGGTGCGTCGCGTGATGCGAAAGCCGAGCAGAATTGGTCCGGCAACCCGTACGTTTCAGGCGTTGAGGATCGCTGTTAACGACGAACTTAAGTCGCTGGAGATCGCGTTACGCCGACTGCCCGATTGCCTCCGCGTCGGCGGTCGTCTGGCGATTATGAGTTTTCATTCACTTGAGGACCGTCGAGTCAAGCAAGCGTTTCGAAGCGACTCGCGTTTAGAGGTTTTGACACGAAGACCGATTCGGCCGAGTGAGAAGGAGACGAAAGAAAATCCCAGGTCGCGGAGCGCGAAACTGCGAGTGGCTCGCCGCACGGAGTCCGCTTCCGAATCATGAATATCCGTAACTGTTCACCAAAATGAAATGCAAAAACTAAAACAAATAGTTTTCACCACGGAGACACGGAGTACACTGAGAAAAGAGTGACCACGAATAACGCGAATGGACACGAATGAAGGAAAAAGCATGGGGCTCCGAACAACCGGCGAATGCAAAAGGTTGACTGTGTGACATTTGCCATGTTTTTCAATTCGTGTTAATTCGTTTTATTCGTGGTTCGTACTTCCGTCGTCTTCTCCGTGCCGTGGTGCATTCTTATCGTCTTTCGTGTCTTTTACTGTTTTTTCGTAGCGACTCTACTTCAAACGGCTGAACTATTACGAATATCCAAACAATTGGCGACTGTTGGCCAGCCCGGCCGTCCGCCACATATTTTAGGTACTAAAGCATCCTATCGCCTCAGGGAGGAGGCTCGACATGAACCGCGAAAACAAATCTCGCCGCACGGAAATTAAACTCGGTCTATCTGTCCTTGCTGTGTTGTTCGTATGCCTGATCGGCGTTGTGGTGGTGAAGTTCAACGGATCCGGCGAATTGCCAGCGGTGCAGATCAGTAGCTCGCCGGGCGATGCAACCGAGATGACGTCACCCCATCTTGAATCAACCCATTCGCTAAGTAGTGGCCCCGCACAGCCGACTATTTTGGCGAACGAAGACGCGACTTCTGATGCAAAAGCCTCCGGCCGGTTATCGAAATGGTCGGCCGGCAGCCGGCGGTATCAAGCGAGCGGAATCGACGCGGCCGCGAACCGTGAGAAGAAAGCGGGCCGCTCGTTCGTAGCGGAGACATCCTATCGTGAACCATCTAAAAACATAATCCATGAGGCTTCGGCCATCGGCACAACAGACGGCGGCAATGCGGCCGATACGGATCGCCGTTCATTCGACAAAGAAAAGAACATCGCGCCAATGACATTTCGGCCGACGTCTGCCGAAAAACAAGTACCGAATCGACAGGTCTCCAGGTATAGTGGTGAGCTCAACAGCGAACAACAACCAGCACAGACATCACAGAATGGTCACGATGCTAACCCGTCTGTAGAACAACTACCGACCGATGCGATGCGTCAGGCGACGCCACGGCCGTTTGAGACAGCGATTCGCCCCTCACCGGTAGCTCAGTCATCGGCAGCCCAGTCATCGTCCCAGTTCAGCCGCGCGATCGAACCCGATCCAGTACGGCAAACCACCGCGCCGTTGCAGAAGCTAGTCCAGCACCAACAGACGGCTCCACGTCCTGCAATGCGGAACACCGGAAAGACCGTTGTTCAGCCGGGCGACAGCATGTGGACCGTATCGCGTCGAGTGTACGGATCGGGTGCGTTCTTTAAGGCGATTCAAGAACGCAACCGACAGCGATTTCCGAACGCCCATGACCTCAAGATTGGCGACGAGGTCTTGACGCCCGAATTGGCCGTGTTGCGGAAGAAGTATCCGGGGCTCTG
>CAUYYY010000312.1:0-3181 GCA_963577165.1 Planctomycetota bacterium
GAGCCAAGGCGACGGCCCCGCTTTGCGCAGTGCCATCGGCTACATCTCGGGGCCGTCGTTGGGACTCCTTCCCCGCCACCCGTAGTCGGCCCCTGGCATGTCGTTGGTCTTCGTGGCAGGATACCCGCTTTCAGCACGTTTCCGAGCCGTGTTCCGCGATCATGGAACCCCCGCGATGATGGAACCATGAGCAACCACCTAGCCATCGTGATGGCAGCAGGCCAGGGTACCCGAATGAAATCGGACCTGCCCAAGGTGCTGGTGGAGGTCGCCGGCCGTCCGATGATCGAGTATCTCCTCGAAGCACTACGCGCCGGGGGCGTCGACCAGATCCTCGTGGTTGTCGGCTATCGTGGCCCGTTGGTTCGCCAGACGCTCGAGAATTACCCGGATGTCGCGTTCGTCGAGCAAACCGAGCAACTCGGCACCGGTCATGCCGTGATGATGTGTCGCGAGCAACTCGCCGCGCACATGGGCAGCGTCCTGATTGTCGCCGGCGACTCGCCGCTGACCCAGGCCGATTCGGTTCGGACGCTGCTCGACCAGTTTGATCGCCAGCAGCCGGCCTGCCTGATCGGCACAGCCAAGTCCGAGGACCCCGCCGGTTTGGGCCGCATCGTGCGGGATGCGGATGGCAAGTTTCAGGCGGTCGTCGAGCACAAAGATGCAACGGCCGAGCAGCGACAGATTACCGAGGTGAATATGAGCACTTACGTCTTTGCCGCCGGTGAGCTTCTGCACGCACTCGACCGATTGACGAACGACAACATTCAACAAGAATACTACATAACCGACTGTCCCGGCATTCTCAAATCTGAGGGCAAAACCGTGCTCGCCGAATGTGTCCTCCAGCCCTGCGAAGCGCTGAGCATTAACACAATCGAGGACCTGGCTGCGGTGGAAGCGGAAATGAAACGCCAGGCATGAGCGTATTTCGTCAGAGCGAGGCCGGCCTGGGTGATCCTCGCGGAGCCTAAGTGTGTCTGGTATTCTGTAGTACCAGCACCCCGGCTGCTCCAAACAGATAAAGGGCGTTGGAAAGTTGCTCCGGAAAGCAGCCGGGGTGCTAACCACCAATGCCCCTTACCCAAGTCCCCTTTTCCCATGAATGACTTAAAAATCTTTAGCGGTCGTGCTCACCCCGATCTGAGTGGACGAATTTGCGACTACCTTGGTGTCCCATTGGGGCAGCGCAGCCTGGCGGATTTTCCTGACGGGGAGATTTCGTGCCGCATCGAAGAGGATGTGCGCGGTCGTGACGTGTTCCTGATTCAGCCCACCTGTCCGCCGGTCAACGATGCGCTGATGGAACTGCTGATCATGCTCGACAGTTGCAAACGGGCCAGTGCGGAGCGGATCACGACGGTGCTTCCTTATTTCGGATACGCCCGTCAGGACCGCAAAGACGAGGGCCGGGTACCGATCACCGCAAAAATGGTGGCCGATATCATCTCGCGGGCTGGCGCCGATCGTGTGCTGACCTTGGATCTGCACGCACCCCAAATCCAAGGTTTTTTCGACGTTCCGGTCGATCACTTGTATGCCGCACCGGTCCTGAACGAGCACTTTCTCAAGATGGATTTGAATCCGGAGGAGTTGGTGATCGTCAGTCCCGACGAGGGGAGTATCAAACGGGCATTGGGCCATGCGAAGCGGCTCGGCGGTCGCGTGGCGATCATCGACAAACGGCGTAGCAGCGCCGAAGACACACAGCAGGAGAACATCATTGGCGGACCGGTCGACGGCAAGATCTGCCTGATGTTCGACGACATGATCAGCACGGCCGGCTCGATCTGTGGTGCGGCGAAGAAGCTCAAAGAAGTCGGTGCGCGTGAAATCCACGTGGCGACAACGCACGCCGTGTTCTGTGGGCCAGCCGTCGAGCGACTCACGGAGGCCGATCTTGCCGGTGTCGTATGCACCGACAGCATCCCGCGGGCGGCCGATCAGATGCCGCCGAGAACGCACGTGTTGGGCATCGCTCCGCTGTTGGGCGAGGCCATCAAGCGAATCCACCGCAACGAGTCGGTGAGCCGGCTGTTTACCTAGTACTCAGTCACTCTTTGATTTTCGGGTAGCTGGGTTTGCGATGGCCCCTCGGCGTGGTGTGCATGGCAAAGCGAGTCCGGATAGCCCTCGACATGCTTTGCCTCTATACTGGTGCGAGTCGCACTCACGTGCTGCGGGCATGGACCTGGTATATCAGCGTCAACCTCGCTTCCAAAGCACTTTATCAACAGACTGCTAGCCCAAATATGGTCACCGTCACGCTTCCCGACCAATCGGTCAAAGAGTTCTCACAGCAAGTTACGGCCCTTGATGTCGCTGCGGACATTGGTCCCGGGCTGGCCAAAGCGGCGTTGGCTGCCGAAATCGACGGTCGGGTGGTCGGCGTCAACACGCGGCTGCCCGCCGATGGTCAGGTCGAACTTCGCCTGTTGACTAAAAAAGATCCCGAGGCGCTGGCCGTCATGCGCCATTCGTGTGCCCATGTGATGGCCCGAGCCGTGATGCGGCTGTTCGAGGGTGTGCAACTCGCTTTTGGGCCGACCATTTCGGGAGGGTTTTATTACGATTTCGAGCTCGAACACTCGCTCTCGGAGAGCGATTTCGCCGCGATTGAAAAAGAGATGAAGCGGATCATCAAGGAGAATGAACCGTTCGAGCGCCTGGAAAAGTCACGTGAGGAATCACTTGCCCTGTGTCGCGACCTCCAGCAGAAACTGAAGGTCGAGCACATCGACACCGGACTGGCCGAGCACGATACGCTTTCATTTTATTGGCAGGGCGAATTCATCGATCTTTGTCGCGGTCCCCACGTGCCGTCGGCCGGCGCGATCGGCAAGGCGTTCAAGCTGCTTTCGATCGCCGGCGCCTATTGGAAGGGCGATGCCTCTCGTCCGCAGTTACAACGCATTTACGCGACCGCTTTTTTCAGTAAAGAGGAACTCGGCACACACCTCGAGCGAATCGAAGAGGCCAAACGGCGCGACCATCGCGTGCTGGGCAAGCAACTCAATCTGTTCACGATCAGCCCCCTCGTCGGATCCGGTTTGATCCTCTGGCAACCGAAGGGTGCGATTGTCCGCTCGGTGCTCGAAGACTATATCAAGCAGGAACTACGCCGTCGCCGCTACGAAACCGTTTACACACCCAACATCGGCCGTGTCGAGCTGTACGA
>CAUYYY010000313.1:0-3159 GCA_963577165.1 Planctomycetota bacterium
AGCGGCACTTCCCCAACGATATTATATTTCACAACAACACCAATGACAGTGTTTTTCTATGGAGTTTTTCTATGGATTTCTTTCACCGTATAAATCGTTGGTTGCGTTCGCAACTGAACTGATAGGTTACGCTGTTTCTAGGTATCGCCAACCTCGATCGACAGAATTAGAATACTTGGAACTCCCGGTCGCTTTTTGCCCAATCGGACTATCCTTCCGACCTTAGACTCCCGAGCGGGCCGAATCCTACTCGGTTTGTGAACCCTCAAGGAGATCAATCTTCGTGACGCCTGATCCGCTCGAAATCCATCGAATCGTCTCCATGCCGTATGACGAGAATACGTACGTGGTTTCTCTCTCTGGCAGGGACGACTGTGTCGTCATTGACCCGGGCCTCCAGCCCGAAAAGATTCTCTCCTACCTGGACCAGAAAGGGCTTACGCCGTCGGCCATTCTTTGTACCCACGGGCACAGCGATCACATTGGCGGAAATGCCGCACTCAAAGAGCGGTGGCCCGAGAGTCCGATCGTCATTGGCCGGGGCGATGCCGCCAAACTGACCGATCCGGTGCTTAACCTGTCCGCTGTTTTTGATCTAGCGATTACCAGTCCGCCGGCGGACGTATTGTTAGACGAAGGCGCAACCTACAGCGCCGCCGGGCTCGACTTCGATGTCCATGAGGCACCGGGGCATTCGTCCGGACACATCGTGTTCCTGTGGCGGCAGAGCGACGCACCAATTCACGTCTTTGGCGGTGATGTGCTGTTCCGGGGCAGCATCGGACGGACCGACTTTCCCGACGGCAGCTTCGAGCAACTTAAAGACGCCATCCACGGCAAACTGTTTTTGCTGCCAGACGACACGCTGGTGCTGCCCGGTCACGGCGAACCGACAACCGTCGGACTAGAAAAACAGACTAATCTCTGGGTCGGTGCTCCGGCGGGCTACGAGCTTTGAGCACCTATTGGCGGTGTTACCCGCCGATTGCCTTTACGGCAGGTTTTGCTATCCTTAGTCTCTTATGGAACACCTGCTCACATTGCCAGACTGGTTGGTTATCGCTTTTTACTTCGCGGCTGTGTTTGGTCTTTCTGGTTGGGTGATGTGGCGGAAGCGGGTCGGCGATTCTTCGGCCGACTATTTTCTCGCTGGACGCAACGTCGGCTGGTTTGTGATCGGGGCCTCACTGTTTGCCTCGAACATCGGTTCCGAGCACTTGGTCGGGCTGGCCGGCACGGGCGCCGACAGCGGACTGGCCGTCGGACATTTCGAGATTCAGGCCTCGATTATCTTGCTCATTTTGGGCTGGCTCTTCGCGCCGTTCTATCTGCGGAGCGGTGTGTTCACGATGCCCGAGTTTCTGGAGCGTCGCTATTCGCCGGCCGCGCGATGGTATCTGGCCGTGGTGTCGATCTTCGGGTACGTACTGACGAAAATCTCGGTGACCATCTATGCTGGCGGTATCGTGTTCACGTCGCTGATGGGAATCGACTTTTGGACCGGCGCGCTGATCGTGGTCACAGTGACCGGCATCTACACGGTGTTTGGCGGTCTGCGAGTGGTGCTCTATACGGATATGCTACAGATGTTCGTGCTGGTGGGCGGGGCGGTGGCGGTCACCTGGATCGGCCTTTCGCGATTGGGAGGCTGGAATGAGATGGTGCAGATCGTCGGCCCCGAGTTTATGGACGTCTGGAAGCCAGCGTCGCATCCCGATTTTCCTTGGACGGGCATCGTGCTGGGCGTACCAATCATTGGCATGTGGTATTGGTGTACCGATCAGTTTATTGTGCAGCGCGTACTCTCTGCGCGAAACATCGATCACGCACAGGCAGGCACGATCTTTGCCGGCTACTTGAAGCAATTGCCGCTGTTTATCTTCGTGCTGCCCGGGGTGATTGCCTACGGCTTGCAGCAACAGGGGATTATCGATCTGGCAAAGTCGGACCAGGCGCTACCGACGATGATCGCGGTGCTGTTGCCCGTGGGTGTTCGGGGGCTGGTGGTGGCGGGCTTGCTCGCGGCGCTGATGAGTTCGCTTTCGTCGGTGTTCAATTCATGCTCGACGTTGGTGACGTTTGATATCTACAAGAAACTGTACCCGCAGGCGTCGGATCGGCGGCTGGTGTGGGTCGGACGGATCTCGACGGTCGTGCTTGTCGGGCTGGGCCTGGCGTGGATTCCGTTCATGCAGCACTTCTCCGAACAGCTTTACGTCTATCTGCAGCGGGTGCAGGCTTATATTTCGCCGCCGATTACGGCGGTATTCTTGTTCGGCTTGTTGTGGCGGCGGACGACCGCACAGGGGGCGATCTGTTCGCTCGTGATTGGTTTCATCTTGGGCATAGGCCGGTTGGTCGCGGAATTGACCAAAGATTCACTCGCCGATTTATTTGGTGGCGAGTTGCTGTATCGCTATGCCACGATCAACTTTCTGCACTTTGCCGTGTTGCTGTTTGCCGTGTGCGTGGCGGTGTTGGTCGTGGTGAGCCTGGTAACGCCAGCACCAAAGCCCGAGCAACTTGAGGGGCTCACGGTGCGTTGGAAAGATCGTCGTGCGGTGACTCGGGGCGGTGTGCGTCGAGTCAACATCTTTCTAAGCATAGTTCTTGTCGCACTGGCTACGGCGATATGGTGTTATTTTAGCTGAGAGGCGAGAGAACGCCCCGTCGGCCTTGTGAGACCCGGCTGGGCACGGTGAGCGGTGGCGCGCTCGGCACTGCTGGGCAAGTCGCCTAGATCCGCCACTCGGCTTGTACCTTTGGGTGGCGCTCAGAATTCAATAATCAGATCGACGCCGCCTGAGAGTTGATCGTTCTGCGCGCCGTCGTCGAAAGGGCGGGCCCCACCGGCACCGGCGTTCGCATCTCCGTCGTACCAATCGTAACGGATCTCGCTGCGGACGATCAGGTTGCCCGGTCCGCGATAGTTCAGACCGAGCGACGCAGCGAAGAAATCACCGGCGAACTGAGCACCCTGAATCGGATTGCCGGTGCGGAGTCCCTGGACGCGAAATCCGTCGTCGTCGCGAAACCATTCGCCGCGGGCACCCAGCGTCCAGTTACAATTTAGTTGGTAATACAGGTACCCACTCGCGCCGTACCACTCGGCGTCTTGGCCAAGCACGATGGCGTTGTTTTGAAACCCTCGGTCATGTT
>CAUYYY010000314.1:0-3148 GCA_963577165.1 Planctomycetota bacterium
TCTGCGAATCGACGTCGATCACGCCGACGACGGAAAGAACTACCACATCCCGATCGACAATCCCTTCGTCGGCCTGAAGGGGGCACGCGGCGAAGTTTGGGCGTACGGCCTGCGCAATCCGTGGCGTATGAGCTTCGATCGAAAGACCGGCGACCTGTGGGTCGGTGATGTCGGCTGGGAACTGTGGGAAATGCTTTATCGCATCGAGCGCGGAGGCAACTATGGCTGGGCCGTGATGGAGGGTCGGCAGTCGACCAACCCGGAATGGCCTCGCGGGCCAACGCCCATCCTGCCACCGACGATCGACCATCGCCACTCAGAGTCCTCGTCTATCACCGAGGGACTGACGTATTACGGGACACGACTGAAGGAACTTCACGGAACCCACATCTACGGCGACTACGACACCGGTAAGCTGTGGGGCTTCCGTGACGAGAAAGGGAAGGTCGTCGAGCACCGGGAACTTGCCGATACCACACACTGGATCGTGGGCTTCAGTGAACAGCACGATGGTGAGTTTCTCCTGTTGGATCACACGGCCGGGACGATACACCGGCTCGTCCCCAACCCGCAGAAAGAACAATCGGCTACATTTCCACGGAAGCTGAGCGAGAGCGGCCTGTTCTCGTCGACGATCGAACTCACGCCGGCACCAGGAGTCATCTCATACTCAATCAACGCCGAACCGTGGGCGGACCATGCCGTGGCCGAGCGATTCGTTGCTGTGCCGAACGAGTTGTCGATCAAGGCCGAAGGCGCCGCCTGGTCGTTTCCAAAAGATTCGGTGCTCGTGAAAACACTCATCCTCGACATGAGTCATGGCGATCCTGCCAGCCGGCATCGAGTCGAAACGCAAATCTTGCATTTCGACGGCAGCGAGTGGATGCCGTATACGTACCAATGGAACGACGAGCAATCAGACGCGATACTCGTGGACGCTGCCGGCGCGGAACGTAAGTTTGACATCGTTGACCCCAATGCAGCTGGTGGAAAGCGGACGCAGACCTGGCGATTCTCCGGCCGCGCCGAGTGTCAGCGATGCCACAACAAATGGTCCGGTCCAGCACTGGCATTCAACACGCCGCAGCTGAACAAGGGCCACGACTACGGCAGCGTTTCCGGATCACAGCTCGACACGCTGGCACACATTCGGCTGATCGACAAGCCGGTTCCCGCAGAGAAACGGCCAAAACTCGCCGATCTGCGCAGTGCGTCCGCCGAACTGGACGATCGGGCTCGCGCGTATCTGCATGCCAACTGTGCCCACTGCCACCGCATTCATGCCGGAGGTGCGGTTCTGTCACACATGCACTTCGACTTGGCGTTGGACAAGACGAACATGGTCGGAGCGCGCCCGTCGCAAGGCACTTTCGGTATCCACGCCGCCAAAATCGTCGCTCCAGGCGATCCGTTTCAATCAGTCCTGCTGTATCGTATGGCAAAGCTTGGCAGCGGGCGCATGCCACATATCGGGTCGACGGAAGTGGACCGCGCAGGGCTTGAGTTGATTTACGACTGGCTTCGTCAAATGCCGCCCGAAGCCGAAAAAGAAAGTGCCGGAAATCAATTGGCGGCGAAGATGCGAAGCGAAGAGGCGGCCGGCCTGAAGCGGCTGTGTGCGACGGAATCATCGACTGAACAAATCGAAATTATAAATCAGCTCCTAGCATCAACGACCGGTGCGTTGCAGCTGCTGTGGTCGGTCGATCATCGTGAACTTCTCGCAGCCGCGATGCCACTGACGATCGAAAAGGCCGCCCGGCACAGCAACGTGAGCGTTCGTGATCTGTTCGAGCGGTTTCTTGCCCCGGAAGATCGAATCAAACGATTGGGTAGCGTCGTGCAGGCGAGACAGATTCTCGCGCTGTCGGGTGATCCGGTGCGAGGCAGGATAGTTTTCTTCGAGGCGACCGGCGTGTCGTGTAAGAACTGCCATCGCATTCAGAAGTACGGCAAGCAGATCGGGCCGGAACTGACGACGATTGGAAAGAAACAGACGCGTGCTCAACTGCTGGAGAGCATCCTTGAACCGTCGAAGCGGATCGACCCTAAAGTCGTCACGTATCTCGCCGAAACCACCGACGGTCGTTTATTGACGGGTCTTCTGGTGCAGAAGGACGACAACGAAGTTATCCTCAAGGACGCACAAGACAAAGTGCGTCTCATCCCCAAAACGAAAATTGAGCAACTCGTCCCGCAGCGGCCTCCCTGATGCCGGACCTGTTGGTCCGCGACATGACCGCTCAGCAGGTCGCCGACCTGCTGGCGTACCTTGGTTCGCTAAAGTGAATACGCACACGATGAGGTGAAAACAATGACCAGGACATCCGACACCACTCGTCGAGACTGGCTCGCAGGCGCGGCAGCAACTGTTGTGTGGGGTGGTATGCCATGGCCCGCAGCCGCAAAAGCCGCGAAGCCGACCAAACCGAAGTCCGTCGCGGCCGTCATCACGGCCTACCAACACGGGCTGCATGCCGACGTGCTCATCGGAAAAATCCTCGAAGGCTGGAAGCAGGATGGCGGTCCCGGTCCGGCTTTGACGCTCGCGTCAATGTATGTCGATCAGTTTACTGACCGGGACATGGCCCGTCCGATGGCAAAGAAGTATGGCGTGCCGATTTTCGACACGATCGAAAAAGCAGTGACCGTCGGTGGCGATCAGATACCGGTTGACGGCGTGATCAGCGTCGGCGAGCACGGTCGCTATCCGTCGAACAGCAAGGGGCAGGTTCTGCATCCACGGCGACGCTTCTTTGAAGCGATCACGGACACCTTCGAGAAGTACGGTTGCGTCGTGCCGGTGTTCAACGACAAACACCTGGGACCTGTTTGGTCCGATGCAAAGTGGATGTATGACCGGGCGCAGAAGATGAAAGTCCCGTTCATGGCCGGTTCATCAATGACGGTCGGCTATCGCAAACCGGAGATTTCCGTACCACTCGGCTGCGAGATCGAAGCGGCCGTGGGAATTGGTTACTCGGGTCTCGACATCTACGGCAGTCACGCCCTTGAGTTCTTTCAATGCCACGTCGAACGGCGAAGGGGAGCGGAGACCGGAGTCAAGTGGGTGCAATGTCTGCAGGGCGAAGCGATGTGGAAAGTCCTGGACGATGGTGTGATTCCGAAAGACGTGTTCGACGCCGCA
>CAUYYY010000315.1:0-3147 GCA_963577165.1 Planctomycetota bacterium
ATCCTGAATCGAACAACTCTCGGTCGCCACCCATCCCGGTCGACCCTAGCTTGATCCGCTCGGGGAATAGCGACTCCGGCCCTTGATCGACCGGCGCCCACTGGGGCGTTTGGTCGAACTCGGGATTCGGGTCAACGTATTTCACGAACGACTGTTTCCGGCCAAACGGGGCAGGAACCCCCACAACATACACGGGCATCTGATACTTGCGGCAGATGGCCACCGCATCTTCGAGCCGCGTCGGATCGTCGCCCGCTTCGTCGGTAAATACGACAAGCATCACGTTATGTCGCGGCCGCCGGACCCGATAACCAAGATATTGTTGGGCCACATCGTGAATCGCGGTAAAAATATTTTCTCTGCCCGACGGGTCGGGTTGGATGGCCGATACGGCGGCCTGGATCTCGCTCAATTGATCGGTCGGCCTGGGCGTCATGACCACAAGATCGTGGCCAAACGCCGCGACCGACGTCAGCAGCGGTATGTCCTCGTGCTTGGCGAAGGCCGGATTGCGGCTGGCCTGGACGACGCCCAACTCTTCATAGATGCGATCAAAGCGTTGGAGCACGGCTTCTCGCTGACGCGCGAGACTGCCCGAACGGTCGAACAACCACACGACGAGCGTTGGACGCTGTTCGAGTGACATCAGAATCTCATGCGTGATGCGGTCGATGGCCCCCGATGTTCCCGTGACACCCGTGCTCCCGGAGCCGCGCACAACGGTGTCCAGGCCATCGATCGGTCCGCGTGGTGTTTCCACCGCAAGAGGCACCGGCAGAATTAGCGGGGTCTCGAGGGCCTCCGGTTCGGGCACTTCGGCGACGTCCGCCTGTTCGAGCGCCAGAGGCTGAGCGGACAAAAGTCCACCCGATCGATCGACACCGATTTCGGGCAGATCCTCCTCGGAAACTATGAACTGCTCGACACGCAGATCAGGTTCGACCGTCTCGGACGCCATCGAGAGGATGATGTCCTGCTCGGTTCTTGGCATGGACCAAGTCCAACGTGCCAGCACCAGAATGAAGCAGAGATGCAACACCAAGCTCGTTACCCAAGCGCGACGATCGGTATCGGAAGTCTGTTGCGCCATGGCCAAATCAATTGCTCCGAGAATTAGAATCGTCCGATAAACAACTGCTTAATTTCAGCACCTCGGCTGATGATGAAGAAGCCTCGGAATTTTTCGTGACACAGCAGCCGGGGTGCTTTCCAATCTTCCAAATGCTTTACCCACGGGCTTACCCACGGGCTTTTACCCACGGGCTTACCCACGGGCTTACCCACGGGCTTACGCCCGTGGCTCGCCTTTGGAAGAAATCCGGCAACTCCTGCTATTGTCCCGCATGACTCCGCCGATGACAACCAACCTTTGCCGACCGGCTACACATTGACCCGGATTTCAATCACATCTACGATGGAGTGAGGCGGTGCGGCAGGGTTTCCACGCCCGTTTATGCTCCAAGTGAACCATTTTATGCCAACCATGATGCGATATGTTGTTCGAGGTTTTGCGGTCATCGCAACCGTCCTCTGGGCCTTGCTGGCCGCCCGCGTGGCGATCGCACAAAGCCCGTCCTCGAAGCCGGCTGGCGCTGAAAACGTGAGCCTGACGACGCGCGACGGCTTGGTGCTAAAGGCCGCGTACTATGCCGCCCCGGACGATACAGAAACCGGCACAAAGACCGGCAAGCAGACCGTCCCGGTCCTCATGCTGCATGACCACAAAAGCAGCCGCAACGTGTTCGATGCGTTGGCGAAATCATTTCAAAGCAAGGGCTACTCGGTCATTGTCCCCGATCTGCGCGGACATGGCGAAAGCACAAAATTTGTCAATTCCCCGCGGCGCGATTTGGAAGCGGCCAAGCTGCGTCCGCAAGACTTCGTCGATATGCTGCAGTATGACCTGAGGGCGGTGCGAAAATTTCTCGTCGGGAAAAATGATGAGGGCGAACTGAACCTGAACCGCCTGTGCCTCGTCGGCGCCGAAATGGGCGCCGTCCTGGCGGTCAACTGGACCGCACAGGACTGGAGTTGGCCCGATCTGCCCGGCGCCAAACAGGGACGAGACGTCAAGGCGCTGATACTCATTTCACCCGAGTGGGCGTTTAAGAGGCTGCGCATCAGCAACGCCCTGGCTCAGCGCGACCTGAAGAGCGATCGGATCTCTTTTCTCTTACTCGTTGGCGGTCGCAATTCGAAGGCGGTGGCCAGTGCCAAGCGAATCTACAAGTCCCTGGCGCCGTTTCACGTGCATGCCGAGCACGACGAGCCGGTGGATTTCAAGATACACACGCTCTTTCTTGCCGAGATTGAAACCAGCCTGCAGGGGACCAAGCTGCTGGCGGTTCCGGGCGTAGATTTCGCCAACGACCTGGCCGAATTCTTCAAGCAGCGGGGCGCCGAGCCCGACTTCCCCTGGACTGAGCGGCGCCGGGGCGGTTAGTGCTTTTGGTAAATAAGCCGCTCGCCGCGGCGAGCGGCTATTAGAGAGAACCGCACTATTGTTCCTCTCGGCGCAGGGCACCGGGCGGGATCGGCATGAGCCTTGTCTGTTCGGCTTCGCTGGGGATTTCGACGACCACGCCGATCGGTAGTAGCTGGGGATCGGCAATCCGGCTTCGATTTGCTTCGTACAATTCACGCCATCGCTGGGCGTCTCCAAGGTAGCGCTGGGCAAGTTTCATCAGCGTGTCGCCGTCCTTAATCGTATGGGTTCTTTTCGCAGCTGGGCGGTCCTCGAAGGTGTCCTCGTTAGGAACCGTTGAATTTCCGCCTCCAAACAGAGGTGTCCAGGCGGGCGGTCTCGGATCGCCATCGCGAGAGGAAAACACAAATGAACCGGACGAACGTGGATATTGCCTGCGCAGACGAGGCGGTGCCCGGTCGACATTCGGATCGTCCGGGACATGGCGCACGCCGGCCGGGACGCGAACCGTCTCGAGTCGATAGGGCGTCGGCTGTCGTGGCGCGGCGACTGAACCATCACCACGAAAGCCAATGCTGCCATGTCGGCTTAACTGCTGCGCGGCGTCACGCGACGCGTGGGATCGAAAGAGCAGGGCCGATCCGATGCCCGATCCCAAAACCAACGCGACGGTCAGCAGTTTGAAGCCACGATTCACGCGAACGTCTCTCTCGGCAGGTGCT
>CAUYYY010000316.1:0-3143 GCA_963577165.1 Planctomycetota bacterium
TGGTGACTGCGGATACTCGACCGGAAGTCGCAAAAAAGGCAGATTAACAAACCGACCAACAACGGCTATCGCTTCAGCTTCAGTTACGCGGCCGAACTCGATTCGGGGATTAAAATGTGACACAGCTCATTTTTAATTTGAGCTGCGCTCCCTTTTTAGTCCCCACAGCGTATCATTGCTCGGCGCGGCGGGTCGACAGAGCAACAGCGAACTGGCGAATCACTGGTTGTTTAGCCTAACCTTTGAGATATGGAGAGCATGAGTCGCCTGTTTGAATCGAAGATCGGGTGAACAAGAACGTCTTGTTATGTCGTATCAGAACCGGAGAAATCCACTATGCAAGAACGTTGGTCACTCCCCCTGGCCCTCTGTTCGTATTTATTCTTCGGCGGCGGGACCATGGCGGCTGACGAGACGCCGCTCAAACCACCTGCTATTCAAGTGCCCGATGGGTTTGTTGTGGAGGTCGCTGCTCAGCCGCCTCTTGTGAAGTACCCGATGCTGGGTGCCTTCGACGATACAGGACGCTTGTTCGTTTGCGAAAGCGCCGGCCTTAATCTCGACGCCAAACAACTGCTGGAGAAACTGCCGAACTTCGTGCGGATGTTGGAAGACACTGACGGCGACGGTCGGTTCGATAAGAGTACGATTTTTGCCGACAAAATGACTCTGCCGTCCGGCGCCGTCTGGCACGATGGAGCACTTTATGTTGCTAGCCCGCCGAGTATCTGGCGGCTTGAAGACACGGACGACGACGGGATTGCCGACCGGCGGGATGAAATCATCACTGGGTTCAAGTTTCGCGGACATGCGGGTGATATTCACGGCCCGTACCTGGGACCGAACGGTCGGCTCTACTTTGTCGACGGGACCATGGGTCACGAGATTCACGACGGGAGCGGCCGCCTCTTGAGCAAAGGCCACGCGGCGCGAGTCCTTTCGTCGCGACTGGACGGCAGCGATTTGGAGACCTTCTGCGGTGGTGGGATGGCGAATCCTGTCGCCGTCACTTTCACGGAAGACGGTGAGATGTTTGGTGCGGCGACTTTCTTCAACTACAATTCGCAGGACCGAATACGGCACGACGCCTTCTTCCATGCCGTCTATGGCGGCGTCTATCCAAGGAAGGTTGGGTTGCTGCGCGACGAGTTTAAGCTCACCGGATCACTTCTCCCGCCACTGATTCGCTTCGGCATGAGCGCTCCGTCGAATCTCACCACCTATCACAGTGGTACGTTTGGAGAAGAGTACCGCGGCAACATCTTCATTTCGCACTTCAATACCCGGAGCGTAACATGATCGTGGTTACAGCGTGACGGTTCGACATTTCGCGCCGACAACGAACCGTTTCTGGTCTCCCCAAATCCGGACTTTCACCCTTGCGACGTGATCGAGGATGCCGATGGCAGTCTGCTCGTGATCGACACGGGTGGCTGGTTCAAGATCGGCTGTCCGACAAGCAGCCTGCAGCCTGAGGTACTCGGCGGGATTTATCGTGTCCGCCGGGAAGACCAGCAGGCGACGGAGGATCCGAGAGGATTGAGAATTGCGTAGGATGTCGCCAGTTCGAAACTGGTCAAATTCCTGGCAGACGATCGATTCGCGGTTTGCGACCGCGTGATTGACACACTTGCCAAACGTGGTGAACCGGCCGTCGAATCGCTGCGCGAAATTCTCGACAGAGAGCCTGTGCTCGCGCGGCGTAATGCGGTCTGGACGCTGACACGAATTGGCACGGCCGCGGCTCTTGCTACAGCACGCTTCGCGCTCGATGACGCCGATCCGAGCGTTCGCTTGGTCGCCAGCACCTGCGCCGCGACCCATCGCGACGCCGAGGCAGTGGACCAACTGGTTGGATTGCTCAGCGGCCCCGAATCCGCAGTCCGTCGCGAAGCGGCCACGTCGCTCGGACGCATTGGCAGTGTGGACGCCGTACCCGCGCTTCTGAAGGCGTTTGAGGAGGCCGGTGACCGCATGCTTGAACACGCCATCATCTACGCTCTGATCGAGGTCAACGATCCCGAGACAACCCGTGCGGGATTGGAGAATCCCTCCGCACGGGTGCGTCGAGCGGCTTTGGTTGCGCTGGACCAAATGGAAGATTCCAAGCTGACACACGAAATGGTCTCGCCCTTGCTCAAAACCGATGATGTCCTGCTGCTCGAGGCTGTCGTCGATGTTGTCGGCGGGCATCCCGAGTGGGTCGAGATCGCCGCTGGATTGATCACGAGTTGGCTTCTCGAACCGGAACTCACGGCAGCCCGCCAACTGTTGCTTCGAGATGCTGTGTACGCCTTACGACGCCAACCGGCATGTCAGGCTCTCATGGCTGAGTTGCTGTCGCGGCCGGACACATCAGCGGAGTCACGCATTCTGTTATTGGATGTGATGGTCGACAGTGGGTTTCGTGATTTTCCTCTGATCTGGCAACAGCAAGTTCTTTCCAATTTAGCGTCGTCCAATATCCGGGTTGCTGGGAAATCGCTCATCGCCATGGCTTCGACCAATGCCAGACAGTTTGACGACGGGCTGTTGAAATATGTACAGAACACAACGCGTCCGGTCTCATTACGAGTACGAGCCGCCAGCATTCTTTCGCGCGACGGGGCCGCACTCCTGGAAACGACCTTTGAGCTTCTGCGGTCGCAGTGCGGCCAGGACGCCGCTTTCGAGACACGTCTGGAAGCGGCACGGGCCATCGACAATTTGAAACTCTCTTCCGAAAAACTCGAAAGCGTCATCGGCCTCGTAGCGCATGCCGGACCGCTCGAACTGCCGTTGCTTCTCAAGCCGCTTGCCGGCGTCGTAATTCACGCGAATGCCAGGATCGTTCACTTCCTGGACGATCTCTGCACAGGCCTGCCCCGTGCCTGTCGAACCGCCGTGTTGCTTGACGACCAACAGCACGTCATTGTCACGGGCGATCGGACCCAACTGCTTGAATCGTTCGATCCACAACTTGCGATTGCCGCCCTTGGTATGCCCGAACGTGAGGACCTGTGGGACGCCGGGCGCGGCGGTTTGACGAAGGCGGTGGGTCAGCAATTCCCGGCGAGGTGTTTCTAAGTGGGGGTTGCGTCGGTCGTCAGTTGCTCGGACAGGAAGTTGCGCAAGTTAGGTCGGGCCGTATAGTTCGTGGGGCG
>CAUYYY010000317.1:0-3128 GCA_963577165.1 Planctomycetota bacterium
TCCGCTGGTTGGGCATCATCACAGACCGGCACATCGCGACACTCGCTCAGTCCGCGGAACCAAGTGAGTTGACGCTTTGCGAACCGTCGAGTCCGTGTTTTCACCCGCTGTCGCGTTTCCTCGACATCGCGGCGGCCGGCCAGATGTTCGAGCACTTCGCAATAGCCGACGGCCTGTCGTGCGGTCTGGCCGAGCGAGTGGCCATTTTGCGTCAAACCGTGCACCTCGTCGACGAGACCGGTGGCGAACATGGCGTCGATCCGAAGGTCAATACGCCGGTGCAACTCCTCTCGCGGCCGCTGCAAGACGAAAACGCGACACGACTCGGCCGGCCGGCTCTCCTCGTGCTGCAGTTGCAAATGGCTGATCGGCTGACCGGTCGCCTTACAAACTTCGAGCGCCCGAATCTGTCGCCGCGTGTCGTTCGGATGGATCCGGGCCGCGGAGACAGGATCAACCTGTTGCAGCCGTTCGTAGAGCGCCCCTTGCCCGACGCTTCGCAATTCGTTTTCCACCTGTCGGCGGAAGTCCCAGTCGGCGGGCGGACCCTCGAACAGCCCACGCAAAAGCGATTTGAGATAGAGCGGCGTTCCGCCCACAAACAACACTTCGTGGCCACGTCGGCGAACATCGTCGATCAGACGGTGGGCCTGCTCGACATATCGGGCCACGCTATATTCTTCGTCGGGCGCAACCACGTCGAGCATGTGGTGAACCGCGGCCGCCCGTTGCTCGGTGGTTGGTTTTGCGGTGCCAATGTCCATGCCTCGGTAGAGCGTCATCGAATCGAGCGAAATGATCTCGGCGCCCAACCGCCGCGCAAGCTCGATGCCCACACGGGTCTTGCCACTAGCGGTCGGTCCCGTGAGAAACCAACAATCGAGGGCAGGGCATTCGACGGTGGGGAGTTCCGATTTCACATCGTTGTTCATGTTAACGGAGCCCAAGCAGCGCGGGCGAACCCCTGTCGACGCAGTCGTGTCTCACTCGATGCCGCAGGTAGGCCCGTCGTAAGCATGTGTGGTTGTTAATGAAAGGTTGTCAGTTGTCGAGCTGACGTTTACACTGGGTTGTTTACGGAAGCACCGGCAAGCACCCCGGCTGCTGTGTCACAACAGATTTTGTGGCTTATTCATCAGCAGCCGGGGTGCTAGAGCCATTCCGAACAGCCGTAGCTCTATTTTGCCTGTCTTTGATTCCATTGAAAAGGTCTCCTTTGAAAGAGGTCCCGGCACGTGGCCACGCCCGAGAACATCCTGAAGCGGCTGATGGCGGTCATCGAAGATCGCAAGTCGAATATGCCGGCAGGATCGTATACGACGGAACTGCTTGCCCAGGGTCCTCAGAAGATCAGGAAAAAGATCATCGAGGAAGCTGCCGAGCTATTCGAGGCGGCCGTCGAGCCCGATGCGGCGGGGCGAGAAAATGTGGTCCGGGAATCAGCCGATCTCGTGTACCATCTGCTCGTCTTGCTCGCTTGCCGCGACATTCGGCTATCCGACTTGGAGGCTGAGTTGGCCCGTCGCGAAGGCCTTTCCGGCTTGGAAGAGAAATCGCAACGATCAGAAGATCATTAAAAATCGAGAATGTGCTGAATCGAATGATAAAAAATTTGCGTATTGGTGTGCCGAGCAAGGGGCGTCTGGCCGACGTGGCCGCCGGCCTGCTGCATGAGGCGGGACTCCGTTTTCGTCGACAGTCGCGCAGCCTGTTTGCACGGGTCCGCGACATGCCGATCGATGTGACGTTTCTGAGAACCGACGACATTCCGATTTTGTGTGCCGAAGGCGCGATCGATATGGGCATCACCGGCAGTGACTTGGTTGCCGAGTCGGAGGTCGACGTGACCACGCGGATCGGCTTGGGCGTGGGCAACTGTCGATTGGCCGTCTGTGTGCCGGAAGACAGCCCGGCCAAGTCGCCGAGTGATCTGGACGGCTGTCGCTTGGCGACAACATTTCCGAATGTCACGCGTCGCTATCTCAAAGATCATGGCGCCGACGCACGGATGGTTCGCCTATCGGGATCGGTCGAGATTATGATCGCGCTGGGCGTGGCCGATGCGATCGTTGATCTAGTCGAAACGGGCAGTACGTTGGCTGCGAACCAGCTACGCGTCTTGGATGAAGTCGGATCGTACGAGACCGTCTTGATTCAGAACAACGAGGTGGCGGATGTCGCCATGACCGACCGGATTGTACGACGGCTCGAAGGCGTGGTGATCGCGCGTGGCTATTCACTGCTCGAATACAATGTTCCGCGAGAAAAGTTGGCCGAGGCGGAAAAGGTAACGCCCGGTTTCAACTCGCCTACCGTCAGTGCCCTGGAGGACTCGGCCTGGTGTGCCGTGCGGGTGATGGTCCGCCGCAACCAGGTCATCGAGATCATGGAGCAGCTTGAGACGCTCGGTGCCTCGGCAATTCTGGAAATGTCGATTACCAATTGCCGTCTGTGATGCGACGGGTACGCTGGGGCATTACGAGCTTCTCAACCACTGTGGAAGTCGGCGGACCTTGCCCTCGTGATCAACACAGGCAACCGTGCTTTGCGCGGTGGCTACGGTTTCTCCATCGCGAAACAGCTCGTACTCGTGCAGGATTCGGGCGCCCTTGGCGGTCAGGACATGGGTCCGCAGCGTGAGCGTGTCTCAGATACGGCATGGACGAAAATACTGACACGAAATCGCAGAGACAACCAAACCGAACCCTTGCTGCTCGAACTCGGCATAACCGTGTCCGATCTCGCGCATGAATTCAGTACGTCCAAGTTCGAAATAGTTGAAATAGTTGGCGTGGTGAACGTGGCCTTGAGCATCCGTCTCGTTATAGCGAACACGGATTTGAATCTCATGCTGTGTAATCATGGAAACCGTAACGGGCGTAAGTTGGTGATCTGTTTGAAATGTCCTATGTGCGAGCCGCCTGCCGAAGCATTTCACAGCCGCTCGCCGCGGCGAGCGGTTTGCTCATCCTCCATGGTACTTCCATGGTACTTCGTGGCCGGTTGCCCGGGTGCATTCCGTGGATTGTGATTTCAGTCAGCTATTTGATAGTGGTTTGAACCGGTGTGGTCGGTTTGCCATCGGGACCAGAATGGCTTGATTGGCCGGGAGTCGCTTAGGTAATCGG
>CAUYYY010000318.1:0-3128 GCA_963577165.1 Planctomycetota bacterium
ATGAGCTTCATCGATTGGTCACTCGTGCTTCTGCTCAACGGCTCGATTATCGTCTACGCGCTCTTTCGCAGTCGCGATACGCGTTCGAGCAGCGATTGGTTTTTGGCCGGTCGCAGTTTGCCGTGGTGGATGATTGGTATCTCGTTATACGCGACGGCCATCGATTCCACCGATTTGGTAGTGGATGCCGGGGCGGCGTACGGAAAGGGCTTGCGGTACTTCGTGGCCAACTGGTTGGGAGTTGTCGGTGGATGGTTGTTGTTGGCCCACCTGGTGGTTCCAAAAATGTATCGCGCCGGCATGTACACGAACGCAGAGTACCTGGAGGCTCGGTTCGAGGTTACGGCACGCATCATCAGTGTGTTGGTGCAGGTCATCTATCGCACTGTCATCATCGCGATGATCGGAACGACCAATTTCCTGACTTTGGTCATCGTTTGCAATATGAGTCCGTCGGAGGCGTGGTTGACGGTCGGATCGATTGCGCTGTCGGCAACCGTGTATACGATGTTGGGCGGATTGAAATCCGTGGCGGTCACCGACGCACTGCAATCGGTGGTAATGCTCGTGGCCGCTATTGTGTTCTTCGTCGTCGTGTGGGGCCAGTTGGACGGCTGGGGTGGAATCAGAGATCGCCTCGCTTCACACGACCCGGCGCTCCCCGATCAAGTGCTGCGAGTGGGGACGGCCGAGGAAACCCGGGAGAGCGCCCTGGGCCAGGAGGACCGCGACATCGCGGGAAAGCTGCTCCTGGGTTACAAACATGATCAGGCCAAGCATCAACTCGTTCGATCCTCGCCCGTCTGGTTGGGTTGCATCAGCCTGCTCATCGCAGGCATGGCCTACTCCATCGTGAACCACACACAGTCGATGCGACTCTTGGGGGCGCGCAGTCTGTGGCACGCGAAGATGGCCGTCGTGCCGGCCGGGCTCATCATGATCCTGGTAACCTTCCTGAATCTGACCATGGGCATCATGGGAAAGGCGCTGTATCCGGAACTCGATCTGCTGCCGGTCGATGATGCCGTCCGCCGGGTCGACGCAATCTATCCCGTCATGATCAGGGAGTTTACCGACGTCGGACTCAAGGGACTGGTGGTGGCGGGGCTGTTTGCGGCCGCATTTTCCACCTACGACTCCATCGGCTCGACCCTTTCCGCCCTGATAACGCGCGACGTCTATGGCCGCTTGCTGGTAAAAGACCGCGACGATCATCACTATCTGACCGTGGCCCGTTGGCTGACACCGGTGATCGTGTTTGGTTCCTTTCTCTACGTGCCCGCCCTTCAATCTCGAGGGATGATATTTGTTTATCTGGATCTGGTGGGGTCCTTTGTTGTGCCGTTGTTGGCCGTCTACTTGATGGGCACAATTACCCGGGTGCATCGCAGCAGCGCGACGATCGGTCTGGTCGCCGGGGTCGCGTACGGTGTCCTCGCGCTCTTGGCCCCGCGAGTCGCCCTGCACTACGGCGTGCCTCTCCTGCCGACCTCCCTGATGGATTCGAACGCGACCGCCCCGATTACCTTCTCGATAACTTGCGTCACGATGCTCCTGGTGAGTGTGGTGCGAGGTTGGCAACCGCGCGGGGAGGTAGCGCGCGAGGAGACGGGCCAATGGCTGGCGGAAACTCAACGGCAACTGAAGCAGGAGGGGGAGCAGGTCGATGAGCGCGGTAACGCTTTGCCGATCGCTCTCGCGCTGGTTGTGATCGCGATCAGTCTGGTGCTGACTTTTGGCGTGTTTTGGTAAGACCACGCCTCGCTGACTCCGAGCCACGGGGAATCTCTAACTCAGCCCGTAGAACTTCACAGCGTTGTCGTGAAACAGCTTTTGTCGCTCGGATGCGCTCCGCCGTGCGACGACCTGGCGGAGTGCGTCGACCCACTGCTTGTACGTCGCCTTGAGTGTCACGACCGGCCAATCGCTGCCAAACATCACTCGATCCGGTCCAAACACCTCCCACAGATGATCAACAGCCGGCGCAAGGTCATCCGGCCCCCAGGCGCCTTTCTTGACCCAGGAGAGCAGCCCGGAGATTTTGACGACCACATTCTTGTGTTCAGCGATCTTTTCCACACCGCTTTTCCACTTCGAGATGTCACCCGATTGCAAATCCGGATTGCCGCAATGATCCAGAATGAACCGGGTGTCGGGACACACCTTGACAAGCCGGGCGCCGTGAACGAGCCCGCTGGTAGGCAGCTCGATATCAAACCTCATTCCCGCCTTGCCCAGCAACCGGACGCCGGCAAGAAACGAAGTTTCAAGACACCGCTCGGGGTTTTCAAAGAGTATTTCACGCACGCCTTTGATGTATGCGTTTCCTTTAAATCGCGCCAGGTAGCGCTCGAACTGATCGCCCGCCGGCCTGCCGCCAATAACCGCGGCGACCAATCGGTTGTCTCTTCGGCGACACAGATCGGTGACGAATTCGGCCTCGGTCACATGGTGCTCCGGCGGAGCATCGACTTCCATGTAGATGGTTTTTACGACGTTGATTCCCCGCGTGGCTTTCGCGTAGTCGTCCAGCAGAAAGTTGCGGGCCAGGTCGGAGTACGGTTTCTCTTTCTGCCACGCCAACTTGAACTTGCGCAAATCCCACAGATGCTGGTGCGTATCGACGATCTCGATCGGCTGCGGCTTCTGGGGCGGCTCCTTGGCCTGAGTCCAGGACGGCCACGTGGCGGCGGCGGCTGTTGTTGCCAAAAAGTCGCGTCGGTTCATTTCGGTTTCCTCACTGCGATCGGTTTAACGCCACACCTGGAGGCTGGAAATTTTCAGCGCTACAACCCTTCACACCTCAAATGCTTCTCGGCAGACGGCACACGGAAAGTGCCTCTTGCTTTGAAAAACTCAAAGCCTCGGAGTGTGGCGGTTACATTGGTCAAAAAACCCCCATTGCTGCAACTGCAATATTCACTTTACGATAATTCCTGGGTTAATTCCCAGACAAATAATTGGATTAATTCCCAGACAAATAATTTATACATGGCGGACCAACGGCGCGGCAAGGTCGAGGCCGAGAGTGTCATGAAAGAGATGCGGCCGCGTTGCGAAGCGGAAATGCTCGCCACGAAAGTGCGCTACTTTGCGGATGGGCTGGCGATCGGAACGAAAGGGTTTCT
>CAUYYY010000319.1:0-3102 GCA_963577165.1 Planctomycetota bacterium
TGGCCCACGGTGCGAGCTTGGATCTGTTGGCCCGATTTGGCACGGATCGGCTGGCCAAGCAGATTCTGAGCATCACGGACCTGGCTTGCCGACGGCTGAGCGAAGTGGGTGCGACGATTGTCTCGCATCGTGAGGGAGACCACCGCTCGGGCATCGTGGCGCTGGAGTGGCCCGACCGGGACCCCGAAGTAGTTCGCCGACATTGCCTCACGCGGCAGGTGGTGCTGAGCTGTCGGGCAGCTCGGCTGCGGATCAGTCCCCATGCGTACAATAACGAAGATGACATCGAGCGGTTGATAGAAGCGTTGACGAGTGTGCCGAAATCGGCATGATAGATGAGCAGAGAGCCAAGAGCGGAGAGCAAAGGGTCGGGAGGATGTTTTATGAGCGACAATAACACGCGGCGGGCTGTTTACACGGGATCGTTCGATCCGTTTACGCTGGGACACTTGAACGTCATCGAGCGGAGTAGCCGGCTGGTCGATGCCTTGGTGATTGGCGTCGGTACGAATGTGGACAAGCCGGCGCTGTTTTCTCCAGACGAGCGGGTGGAATTGATCGAGCGGTCGATCCGGCACTTGGACAACGTCGAGGTGCGGCCGTTTTCCGGACTGGCGGTGCGGTTTGTGCGAGAATGTGACGCGCGGGTGATCATCCGCGGGGTTCGTTCGCTGACCGACATGGATGCCGAGTTCACGATGACGCTGGCCAATCGGCAGTTGGACCCGGGCATCGAGACCGTGTTTCTCATGGCGGACGACGAGTTTGCGCACGTTTCGAGTTCACTGATCAAGCAGCTCACGCCGCTGGCCGATGACGACGAGCTGGCGCGGTTCGTTCCCAAGACGATTGTGCCCGACTTGCGCCGGAAGCTATCGGGGAAGTGAGCAGAGAGCAAAGAGCAAAGTCATGCTGTGAAGCGGACCACGACAAAGAGCACGGCCGCCACGCCTATCATGGCCAGCACGGTTTTGACCTGTTCAAAGAGCGTCTCGCCGGCCATGTCTTGCCAGGTGATGGTCCGGGCCGAATCGGGTGTGCCCGCGTCAGACATTTCCGATGCGAGCGCCGCGACCGCAGTTTCCGGTCCGCGTGTCGCCGACGGGCTTTCGGCGTCTTGCGATGGAGCTTGTTGCGTTGAAGCGCGTCGGGGAGGTGGATTGGCGATGGCCAACTCCGAGGAGGCAATCTCTGGTGACGACGAGCTGACGGGCCGAGACGCAAGCCAGGGTGAATCGAGTTGCCCAGACGCGGGTTGCTGAGAAGTGGCGGGCTGCTGATACGTGGGGGCCTGGAGGTTTATTGTTTGAGGGTTCGTCGGCCGGCTGGCCGGCAAGTTGGTTGCTAGTTGTGTCATGTTGTGCTGTTCTAAGTCGGGAGCGAGCGACGCGAGAAATCCGCCGACACGGCCGCAGTAGCTGCCCGAGGTCGTGCCTCGTCCGGCGCCAAAGAGTACGCCGGCCAATTCGCCACGTTCGTTGAAGATGGGCCCGCCCGAGTCGCCCTGGCGCGCCTCAACATTGAGCTCGACCATTTCGGAAGGAAAGTTCGAGCCAGGAGCAACATATTGGGTGCATTGGCCCACTAGAGAGCGATAATTACCACGTCCATAGCCGGCGATCGTCAGCCGATCGCCCCGCTGGGGCGCGGTCGTGGCGAGCGGCACGGGCTGGGCGTTCGGGCGCCAGATGACCAGTGCGGCCAAATCCCAGTGCTGATCGACCTTCAAGGCACGTGCGGCTGAGCGAAAGCCGTCGGGGAACACGACTTCGATAATGCCGGTGCTGTCACGGACGACGTGCCAGTTGGTGATGACCAGGCCGTATTTGTCACGAACGTTGATCAGGGTTCCGCTGCCGTAGCTGGTGGCCCCATTTTCAGGAACGACCACACGCACCACGGCCGGATGCGGTGTTTCGGACGCCGCTTGGCCATATGGGAAGAGGGGCGAAGCGGCGGCCGTGCCAAGAAATTGAGCGCATAGAACGGCTGTCGCAACCGATTTGCACGCTCGGACAGCAAGGGTCGTGACGCAGCGAATTGGGCGATTGGTAATCAAGTGGCAGGCAGATTGACTTTTCAAATGCGAATTACTTCCGCTCGGATTGGCGTTGAGACTCATTCTTGAGAATCATTTGCAGCAGTCGCCGTCGTTGCGAGACACATTCCGACGACTTGGTGCGTTGGGTCGATTCACGATTTGGATTCGACTTGACTTTGCAGATCATGGCGTTTCTACCCGAACCGATTAAGCGGCAATCGGGCGACCGCCCTTGAGATCCTCCGGACGTGGAGGAAAGTCACGACCTTCATTATAACTGCGCTTAAGCCGGGCCAGTTCGTTCCGCAGAGAGTTTTCCACAAGTTTCGTTAATGTCAAATGCAACGGATAGCCGGCCAGGTGGACCGTGGCGTTGCGGGCCTCGTCCAGTACGTCGTGCGGCAGGTAAAGCGTCGCACGGATTTTCGGTTGGTTGGTTGGTTGATTCGGTATCATGGACTGTTCCTCGTGCCGTAATGAATGGGTGCTGGGCAACGTGCCTGCTTCATTGGTCGGATGTTTGGTGACGAATCATCAAACGTCTGACGTTGGGCCGCAGCGTTTACGCAGCGCGAAGATGCCGCAGGTTACGCAGCAGCGAAACAACCGGCAAAGATTACCGCGAGTTGTAGGTCGGAACGAGCGGTAGCGCTTTTCCGGCAAGCGCTCTTTGCTCCTACGCCTGCCGGAACTGCGCGGAGCTTGTTCCGGCCTACTCCGATTTCACCAGGCCCAGCACCGCATCCATAACGCCGTCGGTTGTGTACTCGAGGGCTTCGCCGGCAGCTTCGTGACCGATCTGGCGGAGTGTGTCGGATGTGAGCGGGCTGATCGTAATCAGGCGTGTTTTGCGCAGGTCGTCGCCGAAGAGTTGGACCAATGAGCGGGCGATCGCGGAACTGGTGACGGTGGTAAAATCGATTTTTCCTGCCCGCATGTCGGCGACGATCTGCTCGTCCGCTTCGGTCACGTCGCTGCTCTGGTAAACGACAATCTGCTCGACCGTGGCGCTGGCGGCGGCCAACTGCTCGGCCAGAACCTCGCGGCCGCGGCTGGCTCGG
>CAUYYY010000320.1:0-3075 GCA_963577165.1 Planctomycetota bacterium
TCCGAAGAACCACGCGAAGTCGAGCGGCTCAGCCGAGATTTGCTCGGCAAGCTCGACCGCATTCACCGCAACCAGCGGGCCGGGCAACTGCGACTGGACGCCCGCATCGCCAGTTACGAGCTTGCTGCGCGGATGCAACTGTCCGCCGGCGAGGCGCTGGACACCACGCAGGAGACGGCTCACACTCTGGCCAGCTATGGGATCGGAGAAAAGGAGACTGATTCCTACGGCCGGCAGTGCTTGTTGGCGCGGCGGCTGGTGGAGCGGGGTGTCCGCTTTATCCAAGTCTTCCCCGTCGGGCAGCATTGGGACAATCACATCGACATCCGCACCTCGCTGCCGGCCATCTGTCGCAAAACGGACAAGCCGATTGCCGGGCTGCTGACTGACCTCACGCAGCGTGGCCTGATCGACGAAGTGTTGGTCGTCTGGGGCGGCGAGTTCGGCCGTTTACCGATCGCCGAAGTGCGCCCTGGCTACGACTCGCAGAAGGCGGGCCGCGATCACGGTCCCAGCGGCTTCTCGGTGTGGTTCGCCGGCGCGGGCATTAAAGGTGGCACAACCTACGGATCCACCGACGAAATCGGCTGGCGAGCCGCCGACCGGCGAGTGAGCGTCAACGACTGGCACGCCACCATCTTGCACGCGCTGGGCCTGCACCACGAGAAACTGTTCTTCGAACGGCACGGATTCAAAGAGAAGCTGACCGGCGTGGACGAAGTTCGCGTCGTGCAAGAGATCTTCGCCTGACACGCGGATGACGCGCCGCACTCGGTAAGTCACCCGAAGCGGACGTTTCGAAGTTGCGCGTTTCGCACTCATTGTAGCCCGAAGCGTAAGCGCAGTGCTGATGCTTAGTGCTCCGCTCGATCTAGCCAAACTCGTAGGATGTCTTCAAGTTTGTCAGCCCTGTGAGGTGCGCCAGCCCCTCGTCGGTGACCTGGGTCTTGTAGAGAATGAGGTCGTTCAGTTTGTTCAACCTTCTGAGGTGCGTCAGCCCCCCGTCGGTGACCTGGGTGTTGTTGAGGTGGAGCGACTTCAGGTTTGTCAGCCCCGTGAGGTGCGCCAATCCCTCGTCGGTGACCTGGGTCTTGCTGAGACAGAGTTGCTTCAAGTTTGTCAGCCCCGTGAGGTGCGCCAGCCCCTCGTCGGTGACCTGGGTGTCGTTGAGGTAGAAGTACTCCAGGTTTGTCAGCCCTTTGAGTTGTTCCAACCCCTCGTCGGTAATACCTGTGTTGCGGAGGTCGAGCGACAATACTCGGCCAATTTTGTCTAATGTGAAATCAGCACCTAGCGATTTTAGCCACCGTATAGTTGCCTCTTCGCTATTTCTATTCAGCAACGCCAACCCGCGTTTGGCCATATCATCACGAGAGTTGGCCACTGCCCGGCTGGGAGCCTTGATGATCGATCGATTTTCGGGTTTAGAGTCAGCCATTGTTCGAGATGATATCTTCCCCTTCTGCCGGCGCTGATGCAACACTCAGCCGCATTTGATCCTGTCATGGTCGGTCACGGTGCAACCCATGTCGGATTAAATTCGACTCAGAGTTTCACACCACCGCGACTCACACACCGTCGCAAGTCGCGACACCAGAAGAAACCATGGGGTGCAATTTGGCTCGGGGTACTGTTTGTATCAGCCGTCTTTTTCTGCGGAGTTTCATATTGGATATTTACATCGCCACAGACGCCACAGACGCCACCGGCAACCCGCATGGCGGACGGTCATCCGGTGATCAATGACGCAACGCTACGAATGCAAGCCCAAAAAGAAGTGCGTCGCCGCCTCAAGTTCCCGGACAACGCGGATTTTCATATGTTTAGTCAAACAGTCTTTTATGAAGGGAACGGGATGTGGCTCATAAAGGGCAAGGTCGATGCCAAGAATGCCCTCGGCTTGACACTGACGCAACGCTACGAATGCGAGTTCCGGTATGCGGGGCCACCTGCACCAGACGTTCGTTCGAGTTTTGCCAATCGCAACTCGCTAGAACTCACGCTGGTATTGCTCGGTGACGACGTGCTATTTCTGGATTCGAATTAGCTGTCTGCTGTTGGCTATGCTCCCGTGATCACCGATTTATTTTCCGCCATCCATTGCTCGAACGGATCCAGTACATCAATAGTGGGCACGATTGCCAGTTTCGTCCGTTCCGTCGGCGAGAACCCAAACTTGCTGCTGAGCTTGTCGAACATGCTCCAGGCGTTGGACACCCGATAGATATGCCCGTTGCCAGCTTCGTAGTCGGTTTGCTCTTTCCGCCAGTTGGCCCATGCCGTCGCTAGTCCGGTAAGTTGCGATTCGTCGATACCGTCCAAGATGCCCATCGCTTCGAGCTTAGGCAAGTTGCGATCCCAAAAATCCGAGGCATCGCCAGCGAGCCAGGCAGGCTTCTCGATAGCCATTCCCGATTCGGCCGTATGTTCGCGGTCGCCGTGGCGGTCCTTGCGGAATCCGCCTGACGCTTTCAAGACGCTGGTTGGTTTTGGTGGTCGTCCGGCTGGCATTTTGAAACCCTCGAATTTCGACAAGATACGTGAATAGTGGCACCGCTGTCCGCGATGGTGCTTGTCGCTAGAATGCCGCCTACCGCCCTCCCAGGTGACCGCTGGCGGCGTTTTTGGCCGTCGTCGCGTAATTCCAGCGGCTTTCGTGATCGTTCGCCAGCGTCGATTGATACGTTCGGCGTTATGTCACTTGCCTTCGCGCCATCGCCAGAATGCTCGCCTTCACGTCATCCGAGAGACTCGGCCAAGCGTCGATGATGGCTTGCAGCTCTTGGTCGATGAGGACGTTTTCTGCGCCAAGTGCGCCGCATTCTGCGCCGCTTTCATCTGCAACTGCCGTTTCTTCCGCGTTTCCGTCACTTATTCGATTCCCATGCACTTCCGCCATTTTTTCTGGCTGGGGGTGGTCGCAGGCGATCGCTCCACTTTTCGCTCTGCGAGTTGTTCGGATTCGGTTGCCATTGCCCCCCGCTCAAGAGGTCGTGCAGTTGTTAAGTATCGCTTTTGCAGGAGTTTACGAGCATGAATCACTCTCCCTCCAGGGAGAGTCGGCCCGTCAGGGCC
>CAUYYY010000321.1:0-3067 GCA_963577165.1 Planctomycetota bacterium
GCCGCCGGCCAATCCCGCGACCGCACCGATGGCCGCCACCACGGCTCCTTCGCCGAGCAGCACACGCCGGGTCTGCGACCACGAAAGACCGACTGCCGCAAGTACACCGATCTCGCTGGCCCGATGTTCGATGGCCAGACGAAAGAGCAAAGCAATCAGCATCACAGCCGCCGCGAGAATGAAGAAGCTGAACCCAAGAAAAAGGAGACTGAATGGCGTGGTGCCCGCGGCAGCTTCTAACCCCGACCGTTTGACCGACAAAAAGGCGAAGCCAAGAGCCTCCGGTGCAATGTCCAACCGTCGTGCGATCGATTCGGCAGTCGTCCCGCCCAATGCGGGAATTCGCACCGAGGTGGTCCCGCCGAATCGACTCGTCCAAAGTCGTCGCGCCGTGGCGAGCGAGACAAACGCCTTGGGAGTCGTTCGCCACTCGTCCCAGTACGCTTCGTCACGATCACGGATCGTTTCAACCAAAAGAAAAGGCAGGTCCCAATCGTCGATCGACTTTTGATCGGTCACCCCTGCCAATTCGGGCGTAAGGCCCGGATCGGCAGCCATGGTCGGCGATCCGGCAACACTGCTAGACAAGTCATTGATCCGCCGTGGCGGGCCAGCAACACTGCTGGGCAAGCCAGCAGTGCCACCCGTAATAGGTGACATCAACGCCACCACGGCCTTCAGAGTGAACGTGGCCGGTGGGCTGTGCTCCTTCAGCACCGTATGGGTACTCTCCGGCTCGTAAAAACGCAGCGTGATTCGATCGCCCGGCGTCACACTCAGATCGTTGGCCGCCCAGTCATTAAGAACGATCTCATCGTCCGCGAGCTCAAGTCCAGCGCCTGCCTCGTCGGTTAGCGGCCCCAATGGGTCTGTTGAATCGACGCCGGTCACCATGGAATAAGGAATCTGCCGCTCGGGTGAGGCGATCACGTTGGCCAGGTACGTCATCACCGGTTGTGCGCCATCATCGCCAAACGCCGTTACCGCCGCGTCCACAACCGCGCTCGACAACATCATTCGGTCGCTGGTGATATTGAAGTACTCGCTCACAGGCCGATCTACGTCGCCAAGCCGCACGCGCCGCACGTTGATTCCGTAGTCACTTAGGTTCGGCCGCAGGGCTTGGGCAAGTGCCTGGCTCGCCTCCGGTGAGCGGCCGCCTTCGGGCGTGGTGCCCGCCACGAGAATGGCATTCACCTTGCCCGACCTGTCGAGCATCTCCTGAAGCAACGACGTATGCACAAACAGGCAGCGAGGAAGTTGCTGGCTGGGGCGCAAAGCGAACCGGCCTAATCCTTTGGCCGAAATGATGGCCGCAACCCGCAGGCGCCGTCCGCGCGAACGGTCCTGCTTCTTGCCAAGAAAGCTGTCGCTGGGGATTTGCGAAGTCGTGGGAAGACGCAGCATAATTTCGTCGTCCACGCTCGCGGATAGTTCCCGGGCGAGCGTCTCGTTGAGCACCACTTGCCCTTCGAATTCAGCACCCCGGCTGCTGACAAAGAAGCTGCGAAGTTCTTCGTAACGCGGCAGCCGGGGTGCTTTCAACTCGCCCAACCGCGGAGGATCGGCTGCTAGATTCCAAAATCGCTCATCGCACCCCACGACGGTTACGCCGCCAGCCAGCGCGGCACGCGTCCCGTCCGGCCGGGTGACGCTTCCTTGCAGCAAGATCACCGGCACCGCCTCGCGAAAGTATTCTTGAAAGTGGGCGTCCGCCTGCAGCTCGTCAGCCAGTTCACTGCGAAAAAAGCGATCGACCACCAGCGCTTCATCGATGCGACCGAGTCGTTCAAGCGAAAGACGACGAAGACTCGCGGTCACCGAATCGCCCACGATCAAGGCGCCCGTCAGCACGGCCGCACCGACGGCGACCGCCATGGCCAACGAAGCGTGTAGCCACCAATGGTGGCGAAGCCCGGCGAGCATAAGTCGTAAGAATGAAAAGGTGTAACCGTTCACAGGAGTTTCTTAGCCACGGATTGAAAGGCGGAACCGCAGATGGACGCAGATCAACGCAGATCACGTCGAAGAATAAGCGCAGAGAACGCGGAGGCGCAGAGAAATCGCAGAGAAGAAAAAACATTTCCTCTGAGTACCTCCTCGCCTCTGCGACCTCTGCGTTCAATCGTACTTCTTTTTTCTTTGCGTCTCTGCGCCTTTGCGTGAGTCTTTCCTTCAGCTGCGGCAGACCCCAGTCAACCGGCCATCATCGAGTTCCATGCGTCGCATAAGCATCTGCGCCAGTTCCTGGCTATGCGTGACGGTGATCAGCATCATCTCGTACTCTGCGGCAACTTCCAGCAGCAGTTGGCCGATTGACGCGGCCGTGGTGCGATCCAGGTTGCCGGTCGGTTCGTCCGCCAATAGCAGAGACGGTCGGCAAATAAGGGCTCTGGCGACAGCCACCCGCTGACGCTCACCGCCAGAAAGCTCGGCCGGACGATGCGTGAGCCGGTCACTGAGCCCCACGCGCTCGAGCAGCTCGCGTGCCCGATCCACGACAGTCCGGCCCACCTTGCCCTCAGCCAAGGCAGGCACGAGTACGTTTTCCAACACCGTACATTGCGGCAGCAAATGGTGGTCTTGAAACACGAAACCAATTTGTTGGTTGCGAAACTGGGCAAGCGCCGCCTCGTCCAGCTTGGTGGGATCTTGACCACCGAACCGCACCGTGCCGGTGGTCGGCGGCAGGAGCGTACCCAGGATGTGCAGCAAGGTGCTTTTGCCCGAACCGCTCGGACCGAGGATCGCCAGATTTTCGCCTACGGACAGCTCGAGCGACACGTCGCGCAACACACCGATCGGCCCGGCACTTGTCGGAAACTGTTTGGTAACGTTCTCGACGGTCAAATCGGGCATAACACCATTGTGTTCGCAAATGGACTCGGTGAACAGACGCATCGGCGCGGCACGGATCGCCGCGCCAGCGGGAAGACGCGTTCGACGTAGGCCTGGGCCGTATCCGCGGCTTGTTTCCGGAAGGGGCAATCTTCCCCCAACTTCGCCGCCCCCTTCGCCCGCCGAAACCTCCTCCGGACCCTGCTTTTCCGCCATTTTAGCGATTTCT
>CAUYYY010000322.1:0-3062 GCA_963577165.1 Planctomycetota bacterium
ACGTACTTTGTGGGGTGCCGGGGTCGGAGCCTACGGCGGCAGCCCCGAGATGTAGCCGTCGGGGCTGTCGCCTCGGGCTCCTTCCCCGCCACCCTCGAGAGCGGTTCATGCTAGCATGGCAGGCTTCGCCAGGCGGCAGTGGCGACGAAAGGCCATTCGGGTAAATATTCCGGCGGGCCGCTGCCGATGCTACCGGTGAGCGAGCCTTCTCTTTTCTTTCCGGACCGGTCGATACCGTGTGACGTTCCGATCGGGCACTCTTAGCCGATTGGGCACTTGTGGCCGATCGGGCACCCTTCGCCCCGCACCGTGATGACAGCCTCAGGGCCAGCATGTCGAATAAGAAAAGCAACAGACGGCGAAAGATCGACGTCGAGGGGGAAACCCGACACGACGCGGCCCACGTAGCCCACAACGCACCGACAGGCACGGACGGGCGGCCAGTTGTTGCGGAGGGCACGGTCGCACTGTCGGCTGGTCAGCTGCCCAAGGCGACTGCGAGCACACCTCGCTTGCTGTTGGTCGAGACTGGCGCCGCGGAGGCGGATCTGCCTGAGAGCCCGGCACGGGTCGAACAGCTGCAGAAACAGGCCGACGAGCTTGCCGAGCGTTTGCAGCAGCGGCAGAACGATTTGGACCACCGCGAAGCAGAACTCAACATCCGGTCTGCGGCACTGGAGAGCCAAAGGCGATCGGCCGAGATCTGGGTCCGACAGCGTCAAGAGAAGATATCCGTTCAGATCGAGGAGATTGCCGGGCAACACGCGTTGCTCGGCCAGCGGCCGGCCGATGAGGAGGCAGAAGCTCCCAATGAGGCGGCCGAAGCACTGAGTTCCGCCTCGCCACGGATCGACCAGGCGGCAGACCCGGACGACGACGTCCAGCGGGAAAGCGAGTTGGAACTCGAAGTACGCCACCGCGAACTAGACCAGCGTCAGGCCCAACTCTATCAGGACATTGAAAATCTGACCGCCAAGCGCGCAGAACTCGAAAGTCAACGTGAAGAAGCCGAGACGCTGCGAGTGGAGTTGGAGGCCGCGCGCGACGTGCTGGCCGAGCAACGGCGTCAAGTGGAGCAGCAAAACTCTGAACTCGGTGCAAAGTCGTCGGAAGTTAAGGTGCTCGTCGTCGACCTGGACCAGCGGATGGCGGACTACGAAGATCGCTGCCATCAAATGGACATTCGCGAGCAGCAGCTTCGCATGCGGACGAAAGAAATCGAACTCGCGCTGAAACGTTTTAAGCGACTGGGAGTTACGGAGCAGCGGATTCAAAAGCAGGAACAGGAGGCTGTGGAGACGGAAGCTCGGAGTCGGTATCTGGACGACGCCGAGGCGCTGTTCTCCGAGCAGCAAGTCGATTTCGAAAAGGAGCGTCAGCAGTTTCGGCAGCAGCAGCAAGAGTTTGAACAACTTCGCCATCGTGAGCGACAAGAGTTCGAGGCCGAACGAAATCAACACGCGCTAGAGATGGAGCGACAACGCGAGGCGCTCGACCGACGTGGCGGGGAACTAGACAGACGCGCCGCTGCACTATCGCAGATGCAGGCCGAGCTTTCTGCGACGCAGCGCGAGGTACTGGAAATGCGGTTGGCCGCCGAAGAGGTTTGGGCGCAACTGTCCGGCGCGCTTGCTCCGGCGTCATTGACACGTTCGATCACGCAGGTGCGAGCCCGACTGCTCGAACATTATCGTCTGGCCGGTTCAGAGCTGAAAGAACGGGTAGACGAGCTGCGGAAATTGAGCACCAGTTTGGCAGAGCAACGGGAAAAACTGATCGAGCAAAAAACGGAACTAGAAAACTGGGCCCAATATCGGCATGAAGAGATGGAAATTCAGGCTGCCCGGCTGATCGCCCGCGAACAGGAGCTGGATCGGCAGCAAGGCTATTACGAGACGTTGCAGGCCGAGTGGAACGCGGAGAAGTCCGAATACCGCCACGAGATCCGGCGACTGCTCGCCGCCCTACGTCGGTCGGAGAAGACGGCGGCGTAGCCAAGTAGGGAATAGCACCCCGGCTGCTGTATCACGACAGACTCATATCACGACAGACTCAGTTGATTTTTCAACACCAGCCGGGGTGCTGAGGAGTCAACGAGGCACCCTACAGCTACCGCTCGCCCGGCGAGGTGTAGTTGCTGAGCGAACCGCTACTCTGGGACACTTTGCTGGGCTGAGCTTGGCGGGCGTACTCCACGGCCTGCTGGGCCAACACGATACCCTGGCGGATCTGGCCGGCCGTAAAATAGGGTTCCTTCTTGCCAAAACGCGGGTCGTTGGGTCCGCGTGTTTTGGCCGTCAGCTCTTGCCAGCTGAAATCGTTGTTCAAGTGCCAAATGGCGGCCTGCGTGGAACCGCGATCGAGCTGGCCCTTGGCGAAAGCCTTGACCATCTCAATCA
The DNA here is from genome assembly GCA_963577165.1 of Planctomycetota bacterium. GTDB lineage: Bacteria > Planctomycetota > Planctomycetia > Pirellulales > CAUYYY01 > CAUYYY01. The sequence continues at coordinate 2,400 of CAUYYY010000322.1, forward strand.
CTGCGGGGCGATCGACGTACGAATCGATCGGCACGATTTGATACTTCATGTGCGGTGTCGGGTCGAGTTTGCCGTGATCGAGACAGACACAGGGGACGCGGATCTTGACGACCTTTTCCGGCGCGATGTTGAAAAGGCCACCGCCGCCACCGCCGCCACGACCGCCGCCACCGCCGCCGCCTCGACCACCGCCACCGCCGATTCCCTGACCGCCGCCACCGCCACCGCCAAAACCACCGCCACCGCCGCCACGACCACCACGGCCGCCGCCACCGCCACCGAACTGTGCCAGCACGGGCACACCGGCGAATGCGTCGGGCAGTCGGACGTTAAGCGGCCGGTCCGTCGTGTTTTTGATGATGATTCTCGCTTCCGTTTCGTCCTTGGCGATGAAGTCGACATCGAGGATGCCTTGGGACATGCCCTGGAAGAGCTCGACCTGTTCTACAACAGCGGTTGACGATTTGTCTAACTTACCGGATGCCGATTTCGTGCGGCTTTCCGCAGTTACGCCGCCAGTGGGCAAGACGAACAGCAATGTCGCTGCGGCGATGAAAAGGCCATAGGTTCGACAGTTCATGGGAAGACTCCTCCGCCCTCAATTGCTTCTTACTCGTATATCGTTTACACGATTTTCTTAGCGTAGCATGGGCCCCTGGCCCG
>CAUYYY010000323.1:0-3049 GCA_963577165.1 Planctomycetota bacterium
CTAAGCGACTCCCGGCCAATCAAGCCATTCTGGTCCCGATGGCAAGCCGACCACACCGGTTCAAACCACTATCAAATAGCTGGCTGAAATCACAATCCACGGAATGCACCCGGGCCGACCGGGGCAGCCATAGCAGCCCGCGGTCGGGGTGAAATGGGCCGCCGAGAAAAAGAAGCCGAGGGTCGGTAGCCCGGCTCAGTTGCCTGCAGCAACGGCCAGCGTACCGTCCGGCATAAGGCCAGCCTCTTTCCAGACTTGGTCGAGCCGCTGGCCGGCGAGTCGCACCAACTTGTCGCGGCTTATCGAGGTCAGACCTGTTCGGCTGCAACGGACCGACACGGGGCCGCCATAGCCAAGCTCGGCCAGTGCGGTCAGCGTGGCTGCGCAGTCGATCGTGCCCGTTTCGCCCGGCAACAATCGATCGATCTTGTCCGCTTCGTCTACATTGAGGCCGGCTGGAGCATCCGACAGATAAACGGCGGCGATGTCGGCGGCCGTTAGACTCTGTATTTCCTCGATATCGGTCTGGCCCACATGACAGTGCCATGTGTCGACCACGACGCCAACGTTGTCGTGCCCGATCGATTCGACCAACTTGACCAGGGCGTCAAACGTGTGGATAAACTCGAACGATCGTCCTTCGCGCAGGCGGGCCGGGGCACGAAATTCCAGTCCGAGTTGAATGTCATGCGGAGCGAGTGCCTGGGCGACTTTGCCCAACCGCCCACGATGTCGTTCGAAGTTTTCGTGGTAAGGGAGTTCGTCACTGGCGGCGGCGATCGTCGTCACGCAACATCGGCAGCCAATCGCCGCGACATGCTCGCCGACCCGAGAGAGACTCTCGATCTCGGCTTGGAACCCTGATTCGTCATTCCACTCGGTCCAGGCAAAAGGAAGCGAGAACTGGCCGATTCCGATGTGGGCGCTGTCAATCAACCGGCGTGCGTGGTCTAGTCCGTGGGACTCAATCTGCTCGGAGAAGTCTCGCAGATTGAGGTCCATGCTTTTGAATTTGCAGGAAAGGGCGAGTTCGATGATCTCGCCCTGGCGGCCCGTGATCGCCAGACCGTCCGTGCTCAGGTTCTTAAACATCAACGTACCTCACTGGGTAAAGCACCCGTGGCCTGGGGGCCCTCAGGAATCCTCGGGCCGGCAGATCAACAGCGGGTGCAGACTTCTCTGTTCCAAAATCAGATTGTATCGTCCAGGACGCGACACAACATTAGATCCGGACGGATTGTCGCAGATTCGGGTGGAGCTTCAAAGGGGCGAGGTCCCGTCCGCACCAATACCGATGCAATTTCCAGCAAAACGATTCAGGCCGGTGGGTAAGTGTTTGAGACGAGCTATACTTGAGGTTTCGAGGTAGCAAATTTCAGGATTCAGCGTTTACCACCCCGCCTTAATCGTGGTGTCAGATGAAACTACTCGAAATCATTATCTTGGCTGTCGTCCAAGGGCTGACCGAGTTCTTGCCCGTCAGTTCCTCGGGCCATCTGGTTACGGTGGCGGCGATCATGCAAGCCCTGGGCCGAACACCGCCGCAAGACCTGGCCGAAGTAAACGTCGTTTTGCACCTGGGCACGTTGCTGTCGGTAATCGTGTTTTTTCGTCGGCGGATCGCGCGGCTGCTGGGCGAGGATCGACGTGTGATTCCGCTGCTGATCGTCGGCACCTTGCCATTGGTGGTTGTCGGGCTGACGCTTAAAGCCTTCGCTCCCGAGGCCTTGGAAGATCCGTTGCTGGCCGGATTGATGTTTCCACTGACTGGTGTGCTGTTGATCTGGGCTTCGCGGCTCAAGCCGGGCGAGGCGTATTATGCTGATTTGAATTATCGGGAAGTGATCTTGATCGGCCTGTTGCAGGCGGTGGCGGCCCTGCCGGGCATCTCGCGGAGCGGGGCGACGATTTCGGCCGGGCTGGTCGTTGGCCTGAGACGCGACAATGCGGCGACGTTCGCCTTTCTGTTGGCGATTCCGGCGATCTGCGGGGCGGGCGTACTCGAATCGGTTCATGTGCTTCAGCAGGCCGGCTTCTCGACGCCGGTCGGCACCCTGTTGATTGGTGCGTTCGTGTCGTTCGCCGTCGGGCTCTGTGCGCTCTCATGGCTCGTTCGGCTGGTCGAGCGAGGTCGGCTGGCCATGTTCGCCTATTGGTTGATTCCGCTGGGATTCGCGGTCACTGCATGGCAATTGCTGGCAGAGAGCTAAGGGACAAGGGTCGAGGATCGAGGATCGGCGGGTGGCGGGGAAGGAGCCTAAGCGACAGCCCTGAGATACAGCTCCGCAGTGTCGATGATCGAGAACGGCTGTTCCGATGGTTCGATTCGTTCTATAATGGATTGGAGCGCGCTGGTCCTGGGCCGGTGCCTACGACTTTCCGGGGGCGAACTGGGTTCGACCGGATGGATGAAGTGCGAGTGGCGTGTCGTGGTTGGTCAGTTGGCCACGTTAAAAGCTGACCACACATCTTCAATTGCTGAAGGTAACTTTGCTATGGCTGCCTAGAGATAAGCAGTCCCGACTGAGGGCTTTTGTCGGAGAGGCCTGAATGTTGGTCACCAATTCCGAATCGCCGCGGGTCATTGTTGGGCACGCCCGTGGTTAAAACCCGTTCCCGGCTAGTGTGCGTGGAACCTGGTCGACAGGGGTCCATGTGTGCGAAAATCAAATAGTCGACTACACACGTAGAAGCTCTCATGGAGCCGTTGCGGGACGCGGGTTCGATTCCCGCCGCCTCCACTAAATCGTTTTGCACTGTGTCGCAGGAAGTTGCAACAGCAAGCACAAGTCCCTCTGTACCAAGCGGTTGCTTCGTATCTTGCGGTTCGTTACGAAGTGGTGCGTGCGGCTGCTGCACCGGTTTTTGCAGCGCTACTGCACCGGATTCTGCAGCGCTCTTTGTGGCTCGGTCAAAGTCTGCGTCCGTGATCTGCAAATAATGTCTCATAGCGATACTGATTGTGTTGCCCATCCATCCCACCACGACGTGGATGGGATGGTCCTTGGCAAGTTCTGTCTCTCGGGAAGCCCGCATCGCGTGGAATAGG
>CAUYYY010000324.1:0-3048 GCA_963577165.1 Planctomycetota bacterium
GCGGCCCGTCCGGCATAGACAAACTCCAAATCCATACCTCGGAAATCAGCGGCACGTTTGCCATTCCATTTTTGTACAACACCGATTCGCCTCTACTGGTAACCCCGGGGCTGGCCCTGACATTGCTCGACGGGCCCATCGCGCCCATGGCAGGCACGCCCGATCTTCCGCCGCGAGTTTACGATGCGTATCTCGATTTGGGCTGGAAGCCGCATCTGACACCCTGGCTGAGCGGCGACCTCGGCGTTCGAGCAAGTCTATCGAGTGATCTGCGGAGTTTCAACAGTAAGTCGATGCGGTGGATGGGCCGTGGATTGGGCGCGCTAACGTTTACGCCCGAAGTGCAAATTGCCCTCGGGGTTGTCTACCTCGACCGCCAAGACATCAAACTGCTGCCGGCCGGCGGTCTGATATGGACGCCCAGACCCGACGTGCGTTACGACATTCTCTTTCCCAATCCGAAACTGGCGAAGCGACTCAACGACATCGGTACGCTGGAACTCTGGTGTTACGCGGCCGGCGAGTATGGCGGCGGGTCGTGGAACGTCAACCGTCCGTTCAGCGGAAATGATAACTTCGACTACAACGATATCCGTGCCATGCTTGGTCTGGAATGGTCGACGCACGGCGGCTGTCGCGGGCATCTTGAAGTCGGCTATGTCTTTGCCCGCGAGTTGATTTTCGACGTCGAGCCACCGGCGAGCTACAGTTTGGACGACACGTATATGCTTCGGGGCGGACTCTCTTTCTAGTGCGCCGTAGCAATTCGTAGAGCGCCGCAGCAATTCCACATCGGCAAACATCACGGACGTAGGATGAATGGAATGGCTGCTCTTATGCCGTCGTTGTTTCGCATCCTCGTAGCGGCCACGGTTGTTTTCTGGATCGATTCGGCTGACGTCGCAAGGGGCCAGGAAACCTCGTTCCCGCCGCCCGTGCTGACGCGATTCGCGCCGACCGCTGCCTTGCAACCGACGCCCTACTCACCCGCCACGGCACCGACGCGGGAACGTTGGATCTCGACGCCCTATCTGACCGAGCCGATCGACATCGACCGGCTCTCGTTGGTTGATGGGCCGCTGCTTGAGGGGCAAATCATTGTCCAGCCCACCGGCCGGCGGGACTCGCTCTTTCAAGGGACCACGTTCACCGGAACTTGGCTGGCGACCCCCTCGGGCAACGACTTGGGGATGAGCGATCTTTACGTCGACGCCAAATTCGGTTTTCCGATGCCGACCCACGACTCGCCGCTGATCGTCACGCCCGCCTTCGGTGTGACCTATCTCGACGGACCGATGACGCCCGATCTGCCGGCGCGGGTTTATGACGCGACCGTGGAGTTCCGCTTTCTGCGCCAGCTCAACGAGCGATGGGCGATGGACGTTGCCGTGCAGCCGGGCGTCCACAGCGACTTCCAATCGGATCAAAGCGAAGCGTTGCGGATCATGGGACGGGCAGTGGCCGTATTCGACTGGACGCCGTTCACCAAGATTGTTCTAGGAGTGGCTTACCTCGATCGTCGGGACGTCTCCCTTCTTCCAGCGGCTGGTTTGATTTGGACACCCAACGAAGATTGGCGATTCGAGTTGGTCGCTCCACGGCCGCGGATCGCCTGGCGGTTTCGTCAGTGCATCGAGCCGGCATGTGTCGAACATTGGGCCTACGTAGCGGGCGAATTTAGCGGAGGCGAATGGGCCATTCGCCGGTCCGGCGGCGCCGACGACGTGGCGACGCTGCGCGACTACCGCATCATCTTGGGCGTCGAACGTAAGGTAATCTGTGGCCTGTCGAGTCGCTTGGAAATCGGCTATGTCTTCGGACGTGAACTGGAGTACCGCAGCGCCACGCCCGATTTTGAACCGGACGACACGCTGATGTTGCGAGTGGGCGCGTCGTATTGAACCGGAATCGCAACCGACAGATACTCCACGACCGACGGTCGTGGCTTTTTGGTGGTTACGTTTTTGCATTGGTGTTACGCCTTTGCAATCGCACGTTGTACGGCGGCGCCCATGTCGGCCGGGCTCTCGGCGACTTCGATTCCGGCGGCTTCGAGCGCCGTGATTTTTTCGGCGGCCGTGCCCTTGCCGCCCGAGATAATCGCGCCGGCGTGGCCCATGCGCTTTCCGGGCGGGGCCGTTCGGCCTGCGATGAAGGCCGCGATCGGCTTGGTCACGTGCTCGGCGGCGAATGCGGCGGCCTCTTCTTCGGCCGTACCTCCGATCTCGCCCATCATTAAGATGGCCTCGGTTTCTCCATCGGCTTCGTAAAGATTCAGCAGGTCGATGAACGAGGTTCCGACGATCGGATCGCCACCGAGCCCGACGCAGGTCGACTGGCCCAAGCCGAGCGACGATAGCTGCCAAACGCCTTCGTACGTGAGTGTCCCGCTGCGGCTCATGACGCCGACCGGGCCTTTCTTGTGGATGTAACCAGGCATGATGCCGATCTTGCATTCCTCAGGCGTGATGACTCCGGGGCAGTTCGGCCCGACGAGCCGCACGTCTTGATCGCGAAGGACATCGTAGACGCGTACCATGTCGACGACTGGTACGCCCTCGGTGATTGCAACGATTGTTTGGAGGCCGGCGTCGGCTGCTTCGAGAATGGCGTCCGCCGTGAACGCGGGCGGCACAAAGATCATCGTCGCATCGGCGCCCGTCTGCTCGACCGCTTCGACGACCGTATCGAAAACAGGCAAGCCGAGCGCCGTTTGACCGCCCTTGCCCGGCGTCACACCGCCGACCATCTGCGTGCCATACTCCTTACAGCCGCCGGTGTGAAACTCGCCGACCTTGCCCGTGATGCCTTGGCAGATGACACGTGTTTCGCGGTTGATAAGTATGCTCATGGGAGACGCCTAAGGGTCAAAGAGTCGAAAAGTGCAAGAGTCAAAAAGTGCAAGAGTTGAAGAGTGAAAGGGTTTAAAAGTGCAAGAGTTGAAGAGTGTAAAAGCGTAAGGGTTTATCGTGATCTAAGGTGGGACTGTAGCTTTGCGATTCCGGCCGATAGCTGCTTGGCTTTGTTGCGACGTTCGAGTGCTACCTC
>CAUYYY010000325.1:0-3048 GCA_963577165.1 Planctomycetota bacterium
TCTGTACTCTCCATGACTGTGGTGAAAAAAATACTCGTTTGAGTCCTCTATTCGAAGGTCGTCAGTTCACGGAAATGATCGTCCAGGTTCCGTCCGTCGGCGGACAGTTCGTCGAACGTTCCGTCATAGACGAGCTGGCCCTCGTTGATAAACAAAACTCGGCTGCACATCGCTTCGACCTCCTGCAGAATGTGCGTCGAGAGCAAAATCGTTTTCGTCTCGCCGAGCTTGCGAATCGTCTCCCGCACCTCGAGGATCTGATTCGGATCGAGCCCGGCCGTCGGCTCGTCAAGAATGAGCACGTCTGGCTCATGCAACAGGACCTGCGCCATGCCAACCCGCTGCCGAAAACCCTTCGACAGCTTGCCAACTGGCCTGCCCAGTACGCTCTTCAGATGGCAAAGTTCGACGACCTCTTCGATCCGGTCGTCTCGTTGATCCGGGGACATCCCCCGCACGTCGCCGAAAAACGTTAGCAAGCTGCGGGGCGTCATATCGGAATAGAGCGGGCCATTCTCTGGCAGATAGCCCAACCGTGCGGCGCCGGCCAGCCGGTCGCTCGACATATCGTGTCCGGCGATCCGCGCCACGCCAGCCGACGGCGACAAATATCCGGTAAGCAACTTCATGGTCGTGCTCTTGCCGGCTCCGTTGGGCCCCAGAAAGGCCGCGACCTCGCCCTGGTGAATCGTGAATGAGATATCGCGCGTTGCCGAGAAATCGCCATAATACTTGGACAGTCCGTCCGATTCGATCATTGCGATCTTCGACGACGGTGTATCGGCAACCTGCCGATTCGACTGCTCTTGGACCGATTGTTGGTTCATCCGGCCGACCTTTTCGATTGGGGGAAAACCGTGGTGGGATAGGATCTTCGAGATCCGCGGGCCGCTGCTGTGCGCTCGTTTCATCCTACTGGGCTGGCTCTACATTCCAAGGGGAACGTAGCAGATGCCGTCCAAAGGGACCCGTAAGCTTAAGCGAATTGCTACTGCCCTGTCCAGACCTACTGTTCAGTCCTACGTAGGCGGAACCTTTTTGGGTCGCATTTGCCTGGTTCCCAAGCTCCTGTTTGGGTACGAGGAAACACCCTACTTAAGACGTTGTATCGCGACACATGGCGATATGCCACCGCCACCGCCTGTCGTCGGTCTCCGGAAAATCGGTCCGCAAATGCACGCCCCGGCTCTCTTCGCGCTCGAGTGCCGACGAAATCATCAATCGGGCCACGGTCAGCATATTCTGCAGTTCCCAGCCGTCGGACGTAGCAAACTGCCGCGGCAGCACATACCGGCACCAGCCGTCGATACTTTCCTGCGCGTCGGCCAGCCGGGTCTTGTCGCGACGCACGCCGGCGGCCCGCCACATTAGGCTCTTGAGCGTATTGCGAATGTCGACCAGATCGAGCAGTTCGCCCTCGTCCTTCAAGGTCGGATTCTCCAGCGGAAGGGCATGAAAGTCCTCGTCCATCGCCATCGCTTCGGCCGACGCCTGCTGACCGGCGTGTGCTCCGTAAACCAAACCTTCCAGCAAGCTGTTCGACGCCAATCGATTGGCGCCGTGTAGTCCGGTCGAGGTGACTTCGCCTGCCGCCCACAAGCCAGGCAGCGTCGTCCGGCCTTCGTGATCAACCACGACGCCACCAATCATGTAGTGCGCGCCTGGACGGACTGGAATTCGATCGGTCGTCACGTCGATGCCAAACTCGGTGCATACCCGGGCAATGCCGGGAAAGCGCCGCCGAATCGATTCGGCATCCAGGTGGCTAACGTCCAGATAGACGTTCGGATGGCGCGTTTTTTCCATCTGCTCCACGATCGCGCGACTCACCACATCGCGAGGCGCCAGCTCGCCACGGTCGTCGTAGTCCGCCATAAACTGATGACCCGCTGAGTCCAACAGCCGGGCCCCTTCACCTCGCATCGCCTCGGTGATCAGGCTGCGACTACTGCCGGCGATATACAACACCGTCGGATGAAACTGCATGAATTCCATATCGCGCAGCTGAACCCCGGCACGATACGCCAACGCATGCCCGTCACCGGTCGCCACGTCGGGATTCGTCGTTTCGCGATAAATCTGGCCTACGCCGCCGGTACACAAAATCGTCTGTTTCGCCCACACGAGCGACTCGCCATGCTCGGACCGGCGAACCAGTGCTCCGCGACACACGCCCTCGTGCGTGAGCAAATCGAGCGTAAACGCGTTTTCCCAAATGACAGCGCCACGACTGCGGACGCGATCCATCATGGCCCGCATGACTTCTTTGCCGGTCGCGTCGCCCAGCGCATGCACCACACGACGACGGCTATGCCCGCCTTCGCGGCCCAATTGCAATTGCCCTTTCTCTCGATCGAAGTGTGTGCCCCACTCGATCAATTCACGAATTCGATCCGGCGCCTCGCGGACCACCATTTCTACCACATCACGATCGCAGAGAAAGCCGCCCGCTTGCAGCGTGTCTTCCACATGATCCTCGAAGCGGTCTTCCGGATCGAAAACGCCTGCAATGCCACCCTGCGCGTATTGGCTATTGGACTGCTCCAGTTTTTCTTTCGTAACAACTAGCACCGAGAGCCCCGGGTCGGTCGCCAGCGCTGCACGCAAACCGGCAATGCCACCCCCGATGATCAGCACATCAACGAAATGGTGCGGCATTTGCTTCGGATTAAAAGGCACCAGGTAACGTGGTATCGTGACTGTCATGATTCAGCCTGAGTAGGGTGGGCCGAGTACCATTACTCGGAATGCTCCGTGTCGATCCAGAGCAGGTCGGGTTCGGATTGGATGATGGCACCGGCAATCGATAGGCTCGGGCCGGGGACCGAGGTGCCCAACACCAGGTCTCCACTTTGCAGTTTCTGTTTGAGAGGATTCGGATACACGTTCGTCCTCCGCACTCCACCATTTATTCTTATTCATTATTCACACGTCGAGAGCCAGGTACATCGACCCCAAGAGCGTCACGAACTCGCCTGTCACGGCGAGGGAGGGCTCATGGTTCTTGTCGGTCTCCAGCTCATAGATGCCTACGCGGCGCCAGTACCC
>CAUYYY010000326.1:0-3034 GCA_963577165.1 Planctomycetota bacterium
AATCACGTCGCCCGGATGATGAATCTGCGGGAACTTGACCTCCTGCTCGACGCCATGCTGCAGCTTCCAGCTCTGGACACGTCGTTCGAGCGTGCGGCGAATCGAATCGCTCACGCGAGCCGCTCTTGACGACGCTCGCGTCGAATGCCCGCTGCCCATCACCGGACATGCCGCGAGAATCAGCTAAGGTGTCGATGATGCCCGTGGTGTCGACGGTGGGCTCTGGTATCTGATCCACCAGCATGGCCCCACGAGGTTCGGTGCCCTCTCGGTCGGCTTCGACAATCTTGCGTCGCAGCTCAGCTTCGGACCACGGTGGGTCACACCCTTGATTCCACTCGGCGAGCAATGAATAGGCTGCGTCATGTTTCAGCGCGAAACCACGGGTGAGCTTGGCGGCGGCCTTGAATGTGGTGTCGTGACCGTTTTGGCCGGAGATGGCGGGGTCCATTTTCGCCAAATATGCGCGGGCTCGTTGCGTGACACGATCGTCATGATAACGGACGACCGGCGCCGCCCCCTGTGTGGGCAAGCTGTGATTCGCGTTATCAGCGAGTAACTCGTCGACAATTTCTTGCGGCAGCTCCGCCAAATCACAGTCGGCCGGCGACCGTCCCTCAATCCACGTCCGATTAGGGCTCGGCGGAAAAACCGATATACAACCCATTGGGTTGCCGTCGGCGTCATTGCGTCCGACACGGTATTCGATGCCGTCGATGTTGTACTTGATCTTCGTCAGCGGTGACAATCGATCGTCCCATCGAAATAAACGGTGTGTTGACCTAGCCGACCGGAAAGTCGGCGTCACGATGTGGCCGAACAGCTCGTCAGCAAGAGCATTGCCCTCGGGCGTGTCTGCCTCAATGTCGATGACGCCACTGATCGGCCCAAGATGGACGGCAACGCCTATCTGGCTCTTCGGCGCGGCAAACCAATCGTGAATCTGTTCTGGGTCGGTCGAAGATTGGGTTTGCCAACCCTTTCCGAGTATGCTCCCGGCGTTCTTGCCCGGTGTTAACGGGAGAACATGCCAGCCCAGCTCGGCGTAGGCCAACGCTACCCTCTCCGCTACAGAGCGGCTCGCTTCCAATCCGTTGTGGAGCGCAGAAGAGCGCTGGGGCGACGTTTTCTCGCCGGTGTCAAAGAATGTCCGCTGAGGGTAAGATGATGGGGCACAAGTTTTGTTGGCGGTGTTGCTCATGGCGCGCCGCCTTTTTTTTGTTGGTCGATGAAGCTGCGCAAGTCTCGCAAGTCATATCGCACACTCCGTCCGATGCGGAGGCATTTCAGCTCGCCTGATGCGGTCAAACTCCAAGTTTTTCTAGGGCTCAGGCGGAGTGCTTTACTCGTCTCCGCCGCAGTTAGGAGCAAAACTGGCGTGTCATCGCCAGGGCCGACGGATGTGGTGGTGGTTCGACCAACGTGGGTGTCATTTGCTGGCATGGGGTGCCTCCTGCTGATCGGCCGATGGCTCGGCACCGGTATCGCGCTCGAGTTCCTCCGCAGTCTTTAGCAGCACCCCTAGCCTGCGGGCCAGCTCCCGCGTCTCGGACAATCGTCGGCGTACCGCCTCGGCGCTGGGAATGCAGGCCAGTGGGTCGTACGTTTTTGGCATGAGATAATTCCTCCATGTGTGTCGTGATGGGGGAATCTTACGCCGAGGCTAGCGCACAAACTGCGGTTAAGAAGCGCTTATTTCTGCACTATTTTTGAGCGCCCAAGGCAACTAGGCGAGCTTCGTTGTCTTGACGTTCGATGCGGTATCCCTGTTGTTTCAGCTTCCCGATTAGTGCGCTCCGCATCGAATTCCAAGCGTTCTCGTACGGTACTTGCCAGGATATTTGGCTGTCGTTGGCCAGGTCGGCTAGCGGGTACTTGCTGTTGTTGTCGATGAGCAATTCCACTACCCGCCGTTGCTTGCCTTTGAGGTTGTCGGCCACCCAATTACGGAGCGTTGCCAACTGAGTTTGGCCATCCAATCGAGCCGCGTCGCCGCTGGTTGACATGGCGGTGTCAGTGTCGGCCGAATTGCGTTCATCATCAGACCGATGGGCTGCTTTGCCAGCCTCGTCAGCCGTCCACAGGCGATCTAGTTTTGCGAGCAGGATTGCTTTTTCCGCAACGTCGTCTGAGGCAAAAACACGTTGGGCCTCCGCGGCCAAATTAGGATATTTGAGAATGCAGTACTTGCTTGTCGCCCACCCCTCTAGCGCAACGTCGCGTATGTTCATCGGAGAACCTATCCTGTTGAGAGGCGGGCCGATCCGCACCGACAACGAGATAGGTGAACGTTGCCAGGTGCGGGTCGCCGCTGGTTGCAGGCCAGCTACCCGATTGCGTTGATTATGATTCGTCGGCCGCGTCGATGTCCAGAGGCGCCGGCAGGCCGTGGGCCCTTCGGCAGTTCGCCGTCATCGCCCGCGTCAATTCCAGCCGCGCCGCCGCGATCGGCATCAGCATTGCGGCTACGAAATGCCGGGTGTTGCTGGCCGCGGCTGCCGCTTCTGCCAAGTCGAACGATTGAATTAGCAGCGACTTGGCGGTTGCATCGTCGACGACGCCCATCGCGATAAGCCGCGCCGCGATTCTGCAGTCCGCTCGCGCGTGGCACTTCGTTTCGAGCAAGCCGTTGCCGGCCCCCCAGCCCCCCGGGCATTTCGCGGTCGCCTCGGCCTTTTTTCGCCGTTCTCGTTGCCGCTTGCGTCGACTCGACATGGTTTGAACCAATCCTACTCCAACCGCAGGCGTGACGCACAGTGCATCAATTCGTCCGGGGAAGCGAGTCCGTTGCAGGTCAACCATCTCAGGGCCTGGTCTTCGTCGACGATCCGGGCCGGCTCGCCGGTCAAGTCCGACAGTTCGTCCACCAAGACCCATTGTCCCGCAACACGATACAGATCGCCTCCGTTCAATGTGGTCCCAGACCACCGCTGGGCGTCGCCTACCGAAAACCACAGGAAATTGCCCTCGTCGTCGCTGACCGCCACCGTCTGTCGATTCGTCATCTTAGAATTCCCGACTTCGCGTCCGTTGA
>CAUYYY010000327.1:0-3030 GCA_963577165.1 Planctomycetota bacterium
GCTGAGGCGCCAGCCCACCAGTTTTCCCAAGACCTTCGTTCCGACGACAAGCTGACTCAGCTGAAAGCGATAGAATCCTTGCGGCAACTGGGGCGCGCCGATCAATTGATCCGGGCCTGGGAGACGATTGAGAAAGGTGGGTTTCTGTACTGGCATCTGTCGCGGGCATTGGTCCGTGTGGGTGAGGCGGCCGTTCCCGAATTGTCCAAAGCCTTGCGGCACGAAGATGAAGATATCTGCTTTCAGGCGGCGCAATGCCTGAGGCAGATGGGCCCCGATGCGATCGGTTCGCTACCGCTGCTGCTCGCGCTGATCGAAGACACCGCTGTCTCCGACGACATGCGGGCGTCAGCAATACTCGTTTTGGAGAGTTTTGGGCCAATCGCAAGCGACGCCACGGGAACACTGACTCGGCTTCTGGAGAGTGGCGAGCAGGATACCATACTGGCGGCCAGCGCGCGGGCTTTAGCGGCCATCGGTCCGGAGGCTCGCGCGGCGACACCCGCGCTGCTCAAAGTACTGCAAACGAATGATCTTTGGGGGGACACGCGCATCGCGGCAGCCAGAGCACTGGCCCGCGTTGCACCGGACTCAACAGAAGCCGTGCAAACTCTAATGCCCTTGCTCGATCAGGAAGACATTTTCTTTGTGGCTGGCGTGGCGGACGCGATCGGCGACTTCGGCCCAACCGCAGCCCATGCCGTTGCGAGACTCATGCAGCTGCTTGAACGGTCGTCCGACGATCGGCGGCAAGCAGTCATCCAAGCTATCGGTAAGATTGGAGCACCCGCGCAGGCAGCAGCGTCACTCTTAATCGCGAGGCTCACCGAACCCGATGAATACGAGTTGGTCCAAGTCGCAGCCGCCTTGGCGATTGCCAGAATTGGAGAGGACGCAGTTCGCTCGCTCGCCGAACAGCTCGACCATCCTGATTTGAGAGTACGCCGCACCGTCGTACGAGCCTATGTTGAAATCGGTTCTCATGCCGGCCCGGCGACGGAACAATTGCTGAGTAAATTCAGACAACAGTACGAAGACGAAGACGTACGCGCACTGTCCGCAATTGCCCTTGGCCAAATCGGGCCCGACGCCAACGCCGCGATCGCAACACTCACCGCAGCCATTACCGATGAGGAATTATCGGTTTATTTGCGCTCGATGTCGGCAGTATCGATCGGTCAGATCGATCCGGCCTCGATGCCGACTTTGATCGCCGCCTTGGACGATCCCAGCCCGGAGTTGCAAGTCGCCGCGGCCTACTCGCTGCAGCGAATGCCGGCCCCGCATGCCGCGGCGTTACCAACACTGATTCGAGCTCTCGACAACGCCGAAGTCCGTCAGCTCGCGGTCAGGGCGTTGGCAGATCTCGGCATCGCCAGCCTGCCGCTACTAGCCGAGTCCATGGCTGATGAGATGAAGGACATCGATGCGCGGCTCGCAAGCCTGCAGGTGCTCGGCGAATTCGGCGAAGCGTCGGCCACGGAATTGCTAAAGGCTCTGAATGATCCAGAACTGGCGGACTCTGCTTTCTGGACCTTGCGGGATCTGGGCAACGATGCGATCCCACACTTACTTGCTGTCGCAGAGGACGCGGCAAATTTCACTGAAGACGCCCGGATGTCGATCCGAGAGTTGCTGGAAGAATTCTACGATGGCATCGGGGGCGGCGAAGGTGAGGCGACGTGGACCGGCGGTCATGCACTGATGGAACAACCACAGCCCGAGATGAGCAACGGCCTCGGGGCCGCACTGGACTCTCCGCCGTCGCGAGAGGCCACCGCACTCCCCCTGCTCACAGAACCTGAACGGGCGTTGCCGCCGGAGCCCGAACCGGCCGTTGAATCCAGACCGCCGGAGGAGACGGTCGAACCACCTTCTCCTCAGCCCGTACCGGATGCCGAATTCAACCCCGGCGAAACGGCGCAGCCGCGGACGTTGGAACCCGCGACCGGGGTCGCAAACAGTATCGAATCCGAACTCGAGGAGTCCGCCGAGCCACCTTTGCGGGACGCGCAAGCGCGGACTGAATTTATGCCCTTGGAGTCCCCCCCCGAGCATGTCGAGCCCGCTGCGACGGAGCCCGCCGCCGAAAACACCGTCCCGCCTCCCGCCGGACACAAGTCTGTAAAAGTGTTCTATGGGACAAATCGAAAACCAGTCGACGGCGATGCCGTGGCCCGTCCCAAACTGGTTTGGTATCTGTGGCCCGTCATCGCAATCGCACTGGTCGGATTCGTCATCTACTTTGTTCGCAGGTACCGGCGGGGTGGACTCGTCAAGACCTTGACCAGAACCGCCGGAATCCTTCTGATCGGCTTGATCGCGTTCCGGCTGATCAACTCGGAAGACGGGTTGCAACCATCGCTGGGCCAGCAAGAGACCGACTACGGTACGGAGTACAGCGATCACGTCGAGCTGGGCTACTGCGAAGTCACGATTCCGGATGTCCACCGGGATGGCCAGTTGGAAGGCCCCCGAATACTACGTTTGCAGTTCACGGAAGATCCCCTAAAGCACATCGTCTTGAAACGCATCGAGCGACTCGAGAGCGACGCTTTCTTTGAAGATTTGGACAGTGAACTTGAAACCCGGGGCAGGAGCGTGCTGGTTTTTGTCCATGGATACAACGTGACCTTCGAAGATGCCGCGCGGCGAACGGCGCAAATGTCTCATGATTTGAATTTCGCGGGCGCGCCGGTGTTCTACAGCTGGCCGTCGCAAGGCAACTGGCGCAAATACCGTGTCGACGAAAAGAACGTCGAGCTCAGTGTCGATCAGCTCAAGACGTTTTTGGTCGACATCGCGCATCGCTCCAAAGCAGACACGATCAACCTCATCGCCCACAGCATGGGCAATCGGGCCTTGACTCATGCGCTCAGGGAGATTGAGGTGTCCGCCACGGAGGAAGAGAAACTCTTCAACCAGGTCGTTCTTGCCGCGCCTGACATTGATGCCGACATCTTCAAGCAGCGAATCGCTCCAGCAATCGTCGGCCAGGCGCGACACATTACTCTGTACGCATCTTCCAAC
>CAUYYY010000328.1:0-3024 GCA_963577165.1 Planctomycetota bacterium
AGATCGTCCACAACGGAGAGCCTGTCGAGGCTCGCCGCTACGTAACCGACCTGTTTACAGATGCGGCCATCGAGTTTATCGAAAACAGTGGCGATCAGCCGTGGTTCTGCTACGTGCCGTTCAATGCACCCCACTCGCCATGGGTGGTCGGCACCAGCCACGACGGACAGCCGCGGGGCGATCTACTCATCAACAAGTATCTGGAGCGTGGACTGCCATTGCGCGAGGCTCGGATCTACGCGATGATCGACATCATCGATCAGAACGTCGGCCGGCTGCTCGACAAGCTTGATCAATTGGAACTGACAGATGACACAGTAGTGCTGTTCATGACCGACAACGGTGGAGTAAGCAAACACTTCAAAGCCGGGTTGCGGTCGACCAAGGGCTCCATCTTCGAGGGCGGTGTGCGTGTTCCGCTGTTCGTTCGCTGGCCGGGACAGTTTCCGGCCGGAGGCCGCATCGAAGCGTAATGCTCGCACGTGGACCTCTTTCCAACTTTCTGCGAGCTGGCCGGTGTGCCACTTCCAGACGATCGCACGATCGACGGGAGAAGTCTGCTGCCTTTGCTCCGGGCTGGCAGCGGGCAGCGACACCACCAATACGTCTACCACGCCTGGGACCGCTTCTTTCCCAACCCCGACTATCGGTGGGCCATCTCGGATCAGCGTTGGAAGCTGGCCTGTCAGGTTCCGCGGGTCGGACAGGCGCGGCGAGTCTCCACAGAAACGACCATGCGTTCGAGGCCTGTCACCGAGGACGATTGGCAACTGTTCGACCTTCAGAGTGATCTAAGCGAGGCAAACGATATCGCCGACAAGCACCCGGGTATCGTCCGACGCTTACGGGCCGAGTTCTTACGCTGGTTCGATGATGTGACCGAGGGCGTCGAATACCGTCCCGTGCCGATTCCTGTCGGACACGCGGACGAGCCGCTAGTAGAGATCCAGGCGAGCTGGGCCCAACGGCAGGGAGACAACATCGAGTATGTCTTCCGTGGCTACGACTGGGACACGATCGAAGGCTGGAAGGAGGCCGGCGAGCAGGCAACATGGAGGCTCGATGTGTTGCGCGGTGGACGTTACGAACTGGCCATTAGCTACGGGCGGTCAGCCCGTGGCGGCGGAACGCTAGAGATGACGGTTGGCGATCAATCCATACGGTGCACCCCTCCACCTACGCCCACGGCCGACGTCTTTGAACGATTGTCGCTGGGCACGCTTGAGCTAAGCAAAGGACCAGCGATACTGAAAGCTGATGTCGTCCGGGCGCATGGCCCCGAGCTGATGCGACTCAACCGTGTATTCCTGCGACAGACCAAATGAAGCGAGCGAACCGGGAAACTCCCCGTGACATCCTGAAGCCCCCCGTGACATCCTGAAGCACAGACAACCGCTGGCGAACGTCCCAAACCGTCGCGCGTGACATGCGTCGTAAAACGACCGAGCGTAGAACAGCTTGACTCCCCGTTTCTTGGGGGCAGCACGGCCAGCTCCACAACACGGTGTGCGATCAGTCCGGATGGTCGCCGGATCGAGTTAAAGCGTTGGCTGCCCGGGTGGCTGCTGACTCCGGTCGCGTCCCGGACCAACACCACGGCGTCCACGTCCTCGCCTCGGACCACGGCCGCGTCTGGGTGGTTCGTTAACGAATTGTTGAATGTCCTGAGAAGCCTTCGTTTCGACACCAGGCTCTCCGAGAAACCCAAGGTCGTCGAACCATTCGATGAAACGTTCGTGCCAAGCGCCAAATGGAATTCCGGCTCGGTGAGTCAGCCCACCTGTGGACCCACGATCACCCGGATGATAACCGTTCCCGTAAATGTGCATCTCGACGTTTGGAATCCTCGCTCGAAGCATGGCGGAAAAATAATCGGTTGCCCAAATTGCATGAATACGATCTCCCGCTCCAGCACAGGTAATGAAGGCCGGCGGAGTGTTCTTGGGTATCTCGGATTCGGGATCGCGAGTAAACGGAGTGGGACCAGGATAGATGATTCCGACAAAGTCGGGGCGGGACGAGATACCGGCAAGTGGATCCGCAGGATCGTTGTTCTCGGCATCGAATTGCTGAAATTGAATCGCCGCTGGTGCCGCCAGTTCGGCCCCCGCCGAGAAACCCATAATCCCGATTCGAGCGGGGTCGATCTTCCACTCGGCGGCATGCTTGCGGACCAAGCGAATGGCTTGGAGTGCATCGCGGACCGCGTCCGTTTGAGGCTCGTATCCGTCGCTGCGCAATCGATTCCGCAGGATGACGGTGTTCACGCCGTAGTTGTAAAAATACGGCACAAAGTCGGCACCTTCAGTGCCAACGTTCAGTGTACGGTGACCACCGCCGGCAGCCAGGATCACGACCGAGCCGGTGTTCATTGACGGACTTACAAAGTGTACTTCGATCGATGGATTGTGAATGTTGACGATGCTATTGATGCGGCCGTGAACGCTGCCTGATAAGTTGTATTTTTCCGGCTCCTTGATACGGTCCTGTTTGAGGTGAGCAGAATGTTCCGCGTACAGCGGCATCACGATCCCGCCGGGCAGGATAGCCCGGGGAGCATAGGCGGCGTCCGTTGGCTCGCCCGCCTCAGGCACTCGCATAGGCCTCGGCTCGATCGCGGCACCCGCGGAGGAGCTGGCCTGATCGCTAACGCTCTTGACTTCCTCTGCGACTGCGACTTGAACTGCCACCGGCGCGGCTGCAGTCGACGCTGCAACCGACCCGATGGATACGTCGACGGCTTCTTCGGTCTGCCGTCGGGCCATCCAGGCTGATTCACGTACTCGGCCACCGAAGGCCGAAGCCGTCATCCCCGCGATTTCTTCGCCAACAATCACACCGGCGTATTTGGTAGTGAATTCGTTATCACCAAACTTTCGTGTGACATCAAATGAGATCTTGTCGCCGTCCAACTTGATATTGGTCAGCTTGACCGGGTCACCAAACCGCGATGGACGATTGCCACGCGGCGGCGGCGGCGGCTGAATGCCGACTAGCTGTCCGTCCTCGTAGGACAAACTTACT
>CAUYYY010000329.1:0-3023 GCA_963577165.1 Planctomycetota bacterium
TCGGGATGTGTCGGCGGATTGTGCGGGCCCATGTCGTCGATCGGCTTGGTCAATCCATGACCGAGAAAATGCGCCCAGAGTCGGTTGGTCATTGCCCTGTCCAAATACCGCGACGCGACCACTAGCGCGGCCAGTTCCTGCCGACGGTGGACATCCTCGAGATAGCCACTATTGCCAATCTCCTTGCCTTTGATTTCGGCCAGCGACGTGCCGTCGACGAATACCGGATAGGCAACTTTCAACTTGCCGTTGCGCAATTCGTAGTAAACCTCCGCCTCGGCCGGGTCTCCCCCTTCGCCACGAAAACCTTCGTCGGCCAGGCGCACGTTGGCAATATCTCGGCCGTCGAAGACCCGCAGTGTTCGTGTCTGCCGGAAAAATGCGTTGAGTTCCCAAAATTGGTTTTGTTTGTGTTCGTTGAACGGATGGTTGTGGCACTGCGTACACTGCACCTGCATGCCCAGGAAAATCTGTGCCGTCTTGGCGGTCGCCTGCACACCTTTTTCGGCTAGCTTCATGGCCAGAAAATTGGTCTCGCCGTTGAAGTCCTCTGCGCCAGGTGTCGTGCTACCGGTGGCCGTGATCAATTCTCTGACCATCCGATCGTACGGCTTATCGTAACGCAAGCAGTCTTGCAAATAGGCCTTCATGCCAGGCCGGCTGGTGAGCGAATTTTGCTCGGTCCCGCCCGTCCGCCCAATCAGAATGTTCGTCCAAATGGTTGTCCAGTGCCGGACATACTCTTCGGCGTACTCGTCACCCAGCAACCGATCGACCAACCGAGCCTTCTTGCCGATCTTTCGGTCCGCCGCGAAAGAGCGGTGCTCCTTCACCGAAGGAATACGGCCAATGCAGTCGAGATAGACGCGACGGCACCACGCGCCGACATTCGCCTCTTTCGACGGCTTCAGCTTACGATCGGTCCAGCCCTGGCGAATATGCCGATTGATGAGCGTGACCTGTTCGGGCACCGCATCGAGAGCAGACGCTGTCTCCGCTGCGTCACAACAGTTGGCGGCACCGAGCCAGGCGATCAGCAGGGCACCAAAAAAACTACCAGCACCCCGGCTGCTTGAAGCGGAGAGGGTCGCTGGAAGATCGTATTGGAAAGCAGCCGGGGTGCTTTCTGCTGATAGCCGGTAGAAATGTCGTGACGATTTCGGCGAAGCGTGAGGAAGAGGTCTCATCGACATCCTCTCCGTGGCGAAGTGGGACGAACTTCGCCATTATCGTCCGCCCGGGGCTGAATTGCCAGCGATGAGAAAGGCTTGGGCGGCGGGGAAGGAGCCTAAGCAACGGGGCCGTTGCCGGAAGCTCCTTCCCCGCCACCCACCGTAATGCTTACACTGCAAACCACCTCGAAAATAATTTTTGCCGGGCCCTGTTCGTTATCGTCGGGGACCACCGACTCAACGATCAAATGTTTAATTATACCACATGTGTTTAACTATAATACACATATAATGCAACAGGTGAGCAGGCGATCGCAACACGAAAACGACCTCCTGCTCGCCCGTATGGGGGCGGAATACTACCGCCGACTGATGTACGACCCGTTTTAGACCCCTATCTAGTCGAAACTAAAGCCTTTTGCTCAAAGAGTTTCCACTAAATTGTTGCCTTCGCCTCTTCGTCAACCGGCCCCAGACAACATGCCTCTTCTCTGTTCCGGCCCCTTCCGTTGTTCCACGACGGAAGACGCCCGCTGGTCGGACGACGAGAGAAGGTAGTGCAAGAAATGTGCCAATCGGCACGCCGTCGCTCGTATAGTCATCGTTTGTCCGTTTAAAGCCGCTCGCCGCGGCGAGCGGTTGCCTGCGTGACAAACCGCCGGCTTCCGCCCGCGGCGATCACTGATATTCGTGACGCTCCGGTGCTAAACTCGGCATCACGATGGCCTTCGCAACCGATCAATATCACCTGCTCGACTTCGGCAAGGGTCGCAAACTTGAACGATTCGGTACGCATGTTCTCGACCGGCCCTCGGTGGTGGCCAAAGGCAAACCCAAGTCTCACCCGGACCGGTGGTCGGCTGCCACGGCTCGCTACGATCGGACCGGCTCGGACCAAGGCGAGTGGCGGCCTGTGGCAGCCCTCGACCAGAGCTGGTCCATCAAGCACGAGTCGGTAATTTTCCAGTTGAAAGGCAGCCCGTTCGGTCACGTCGGTGTATTTCCCGAACAGGCCCACAATTGGGATTGGATCACACGACAAATTGCCCTCGCCAATCGCCCTTTGAAAATTCTCAACCTTTTCGCCTACACCGGCGGCAGCACCCTGGCAGCCGCCCAAGCCGGCGCCGAGGTGGTCCACGTGGATGCCGCACAAAACATGATCGCCCGTGCAAAATCGAATGCCGAATTATCCGGTCTGGCGGACGCACCCATCCGCTGGATCATCGAAGATGCACTCCGTTTCGCCAAGCGAGAAGTCAAACGAGGCAAACGTTACGACGCCGTGATTTTCGACCCGCCCAGCTACGGCCACGGACCGACGGGTCAGGTCTGGCGGCTGACCACTCGAATCAAGCCTCTGCTGCGCGCCTGCGGCGAGCTGACCGGTGGGCAGCTTGCTTTTGTCCTGCTCACTTGTCACACGCCTGGCTACGGCGAGAGCGAACTTCGCTCTCTGCTCGCCGAATCGCTGGTGACCGGCTCCCCCGAGGCGATCCGTTGCGGTCCGCTGATGCTAACCGCGAACGATTCTCGTACGCTCCAGAGCGGCATGTTTGCCCGCTGGAGCAGCACACATTGATTTCAGCACCCCGGCTGCTGACGAGCGGAGCTTCAGAACCAGGGAAGAGAAATAAAAGGGTCGGGTATCATTTTTTCTAACCGTGGGGGGGCAAAAATGGGGCTACAATTTGGTCACATTTTTCTATAATGCTCCGCAGCGATCTCCCGCAGTCGCAGTACATTTTTGAAACTTCAGCAAGAAAGCCAATAGCCGCCTCGCCTACGCCTGGCAGGGGATTTACGATTTCAGATTTATGATTTGTTTCGGATTTCGTCATTCGAGCTTCA
>CAUYYY010000330.1:0-3002 GCA_963577165.1 Planctomycetota bacterium
GACGATGAAGACTCTCGTTGTTGACATGTTTTTGGCGGCCTCGTTTCTGGCGATTCTGTTTGCCGTCCCCGTCACTCAAGTCGTGTACGAATTGGCCCAGGGCCAGCGCCCGCAAGTATTGGATGTGGTGACTCGGTCTCCGACTGAAGAGCATTTGCGCGCTTTCGAGTCCGATTTGGAAGAAAGCTCGTGGGCTGCTCAAGCGGTGCGCCCGCTCCTGCGGCAGGTGCATTTCACCGTACTTCGCGATCCGGGCAGCAAAGTTTTACTGGGACGTGGGGAATGGTTGTTTTACAAACCGGGCGTGGACTACCTCGCTGAAGCCAGCAAAGAGAAACCGCCAGACGATAATGGGCCGGACGCCGCCATTGCGGCGATCGTCGAGTTTCGCGATCAGCTAGAGCGGCGGGGAATCAAGTTGCTGGTGGTTCCCGTTCCTGGCAAGGCGAGTGTCTATCCCGACCGGCTTACGCATCGCGCCGCGCGTGATGATGCGCCGCTAGGATCTCCCACCGCAGATGTCATCGACAAGCTGCGCGACAAGGGTGTGGAAACGGTCGACTTGTTTACCGTCTTGCGAAGATTTCGTGACTCGGCCGATCGCCAGGCCTATGGATCGACGTACCTTGCGCACGATACACACTGGTCGCCTTGGGGCGTTCGCGTGGCGGCGAAAGCAATCGCCGATCGAATCGGGCAGCTCGCTTGGGTGCCCCTCGGCGATATGGTCTACCAGCGCAAAGAAGTCGAGATCGGGCGTGGGGGCGACATCGTGCGAATGATGCAGCTACCCGACCACGGTCGATTTTACGCGGCAGAGCCGTTGCGCTGCCAACAAATCGTTCGCAGCAGCGACTCGTCGGTCTACCGCGACGATCCGCATTCACCGGTTCTCTTGCTGGGCGACAGTTTTTCCCGGATTTACCAAAGGGACGAGCCGGGTTCAGCCGGTTTGATCGCGCAGTTGGCTTACGAATTGAAGATGCCGCTCGCGTCCATTGTCAACGATGGCGGAGCGTCGACGCTGGTGCGACAACAACTGGCCCGCCGCCCTGAACTCATGAAGGGCAAGAAACTGGTTATTTGGCAATTCGCCGAACGCGACATCCGTTTCGGGACCGAGGGCTGGCAAGTGGTTCCACTTCCCGCAGTAAATTAACCCGCATTTCCCAGATGAGTTGCCTGATCTATCACGGAATAAAACTAATCGTAGCTGAATTCGTAAGAATTTGGCCTTTTGCGTGTCGCGGCCAAAGTCTTACGAATTCAGCTACCCCCAGAAATCTGCGTTTTTCGAGTTTCAAAATCGTTCACGGCGTTGCCCGTTGGGGCTGTCGGATTACTTTCGTCGTGCGTTGAGTCTCGCCTTACTAAACAGACGACAATATTGCGAAGTTGTCAGGCTCAGAATAACTCGGCAATGGGTTGACCACCGGCAGTAACGATCGGAATGGGACGACCGAAAGGGTCCGTCCAATGGGAGCCGAGGTCGATGCCCAGGTGCCTAAACGTGGTAGCGGCCAGGTCTTGTGGACCGACCAGGCGATCGACGATCGCGCCCCCATGGCGATCGGTCGCGCCGATGACTTGCCCGTGTCGCAAGCCTCCGCCAGCCATTACCATCGACATGACCGGGGTCCAATGATCACGGCCGGCCTCCTTATTGATCCTCGGTGAGCGCCCGAATTCACCCATCATCATTACCAGTGTGCTGCCGAGCAGCCCGCGCTGCTCTAGGTCTCTCACCAACGCGAACAACGTGCGGTCGACACGTGGAAGCAAAGGTGTCAAGCCTTTGGCAATACCTCCCCAGCGCCCATTGTCGCCATGGTGGTCGAAGTAACCCCACGCGCCGCTGACGAGCACGAACGTAACACCCGCCTCGACCAATCGCCGGGCGAGCAGTGCTTTCTGGCCAATGCTCTCTGTGCCGTAGGCGGCACGGGTCGCCTCCGATTCTTCTTCAACGTGAAAAGCCTTCTGCACTTTACCCGAAAGCACCATTTCATAGGCTTGTTGGGTATTTCGCTCCAGGCGGTCCTGTTTGCCCAGGGCTTCGGTCATCCGGCCGAAGCGATTCAATTCGCGGCGCAGCTGCTCGCGGTCTTGCAAACAGGGTACGGTGATGCCGTCCGGCAGTTTGAATTTGCCCGCTAGCTCGTTGCCCTGCACCGGCGCGAATTGGCTGCCCATGTTGCCCGCTTCCCACACATCAGATTTCCAACTATCCGCGAGGCCAACAAAGGCGGGCAGCCCAGGATCGTTCGGGCCGCAGAACTTCGCCGAGACGGACCCCATCGACGGATAACCGCCGCCGTCCTTGCCGTCGTTGGTTCGCCGCGCAAGAGGATTGCCCGCCTGCATCGTGATCGGCGTGTGATCACTGGCCTTGCAATCCACCGAGCGGATAACCGTGAGTTTGTCAGCGATCGACGCTTGCAGCGGCAAGTGTTCGGTGAATTGAACACCGGGTATCTTGGTGGGAATTACGCCGTATGGGCCGCGAATCTCGCTCGGTGCGGCGGGCTTGGGGTCCCACATGTCGATATGGCTGGGCCCGCCCGAGAGCCAAAACAGAATCACTGCTTTCTTGTCGGCAGTCCGACGGCTCGCCGCCCGCGCGCCACCGCCCGGCAACGATAGCCCACCCAAGCCGGCCGCGCCGACTTCCAGGAACCAACGCCGAGACCCCACTCGAATCAGATGGTTGCCAACACCAAGCGGATGTGGATGAGACGGCCACATGGGAATTCACTGCCCGTTGAACAAGATGATCCAAATCGCGTTGGCAAGTGTATCACGAAACGTGGATGTGAACAACGACTGATTGGTTTCGAGCAATTTCGCGAATCCTCGCTCGGCACGAGAAAATCCCGATCGTGAAGATTCCGATCAGTAACGACTGGCATGCTGGCTCCGGTACGGTGGCGATGGAGGCCGTGTTTTGCCAATTGAACAACACGCCATTGAGTTCGGGGGAGCCCACATTTCCAGCTGGGCGA
>CAUYYY010000331.1:0-2995 GCA_963577165.1 Planctomycetota bacterium
CACGGATCGCGTGGAGATAGAATATCCGATCGGCCACCGAAGGCGTCGCGCGGAGGGACTACCGCGAATGATCGAGAAATTTGCTGCCAATATCGCTACCTGTCTCCCTAAGGCGCAGTGCGATCGCATTGCGAATCTTTTCCAAGACCTCCCCGCCCTGATGGGCAAACCGGTTCGTAAATTCGTAGACCTATGGACTCCGGTGTCGGAGAAAACCAAGGGAGACGCGGCAAATGGGTGAACGCCTCAAAGGTAAAGTCGCCATTGTCACGGGTGCCGGTTCATCGGGCCCTGGATGGGGCAACGGCAAAACGACCGCCGTGCTTTTCGTGCGCAAGTGTGTTGTGTTGACATCAATCTTGCCGCGGTTGAGGAGACACGAGCTATCATCGAGGCTGAGGGCGGCGAATGTACCGCACACGAGGCAGATGTCACTCGCGCTGACCAAGTCGCTGCAATGGTCGAACGTTGTCTCAAAACTTATGGGCGTATCGATATCCTCCACAATAACGTCGGCATTCTGGAAGTGGGTGGGCCCGTGGAGGCCAGTGAGGAAAGCTGGGACCGAGTCTGCGACGTCAATCTCAAGAGCATGTTCCTTACCTGCAAGGCCGTCCTGCCACATATGGAACAACAAGGGGGCGGCGCCATCGTCAATATCTCGTCGATTGTCGGCATCCGTTACCTCGGAGTTCCGTACATCTCTTACAGCGTCACCAAGGCGGCAATCATCCAATTCACGCAGAGTGTCGCGCTGCAATACGCTGAGAAGAACATCCGCGCCAATGCGATTCTGCCCGGGCTGATGAACACGCCGATGATCGTGGAGCTGCTCAAAGTCGCCTATGGGAGTGGCGACGTTGAAAAAATGATCGAGGCCCGGAATAACCAGTGCCCCACGAAGAAGATGGGCGATGCGTAGGATGTGGCCTATGCCGCCCTCTTCTTGGCCTCTGACGAGGCGAAGTATATCACCGGCACGCAGCTGGTCGTGGATGGAGGACTGACCTGCAAGGTCGTTTAGCGGCAAATACCACTTGAGTGTTCTGCTCAAACAGCCGTTTGGTACTGAAATAGCAGATTGGTTACTGGAACATGTGAGTGCGACTCGCACTAGCGGCAATGAACATCGGAAAACTATTATCTAAATCGGCTCGAACCTTTCCGGGGAACTTGGCCATCGCGCAGGGTTCCAGCCGATTGACGTATGCCCAGTTTAACGCCCGCGCCAATCGGTTGTCCAATGCGCTCCAAAAGCTCGGCGTTGTGCACAGAGATAACTTGGCCATTCTCATGCACAATCGTCCCGAAATGCTCGAATCGATGTTCGCATGCTTCAAGATAGCTTGCGGGGCAGTGCCGATCAATTTTCGACTGCACCCAAAAGAGATCGCTTTTATCATTGACCACTCGGAAGCCAAAACGGTCCTTGTCTCGCCCGAGTTTGCCGAGTCCATCGTAGCGATCAAAGACCAGATACCGAAAGTCAGGCATGTAATATCCGTGTCAGACGCCACGGATACATTTTCGGATTATGAAACCGTACTCTCTGCGGAATCGGAACATTTTGAAGATATTGAAGTCGATTGCGATGATGTTGCGTGGATTTTTTATACCTCGGGCACGACGGGGCAACCCAAGGGTGCCATGTTGACACATCGCAACTTGTTGGCCATGACCATGAACTTCTATGCCGATATGTGCCCCGGCTTTGGTCCCGCCGATGTGGTCCTCCACGCCGCGCCGCTTTCTCATGGCAGCGGCTTGTACGCCTTGCCCAACATCGGAAAAGCTGCGGCTAATATCATTCCGGAATCGACGTCCTTTGATCCAGAACAGGTATTCCGATCGATTGAGGAACATCGGGTTACCAATCTATTCGCGGCGCCGACCCATGATAAAGCGGCTGTTGGATAGCCCAGCAATAGACCATTTCGACCATAGCTCCTTGAGGTCGCTAAATTATGGTGGCGGTCCCATGTTGGTCGAAGATTTGATGAAGGCGATTGACGAATTGGGCCCGTGCCTGGTGCAGTTATACGGACAGGCCGAATCGCCCATGACCATCACCTACCTTCCCCAGTGTCATCATGTTTTGAATGGATCGCCAGACCAGATGAAACGGCTTGCCTCGGCCGGTTTTGCACGCACCGACGTTGAGGTGGAGATTCACGACCAGAATGACCGTGAACTTCTACCGGACGAGATGGGTGAAGTTGTCACGCGTTCGGATTTAGTGATGAAAGGCTATTGGCGCGATCCCGAAGCCACGGCCGACACGTTGAGAAACGGATGGCTGCACACCGGGGACATAGGCTACCTCGGTGAGCAAGGCTACTTGTTCCTCATGGACCGTTCGAAGGATCTTATCATCAGCGGTGGTGAGAACGTCTATCCGCGCGAAGTCGAAGAGGTTATCATCCAGCATCCCGCCGTCCGAGAAGTTGCCGTTATTGGTGTACCCGATCCGCAGTGGGGCGAGGTCATCAAAGCGATCGTCGCAATTGTCTCTGGACTGGAAGTCACGGCAGAGGAATTGATCGATTTTTGCAAGGGCCATATCGCCAGCTATAAAAAACCCAAGTCGATCGATTTCGTGGACGAGTTGCCTAAGAATAACTGCGGTAAGATAGTAAAACATGAGCTGAGGGAAAAGTACTGGGAGGGGAAGCAGCGAAAGGTCGTGTAGCGAGTTGCCTATTTCGAGGAAATCACCGTGAACAGAAAACGGAAGCTTGGCAGGGGCGTGGCGATGGTTGGCGCCGGCATGTCGAGATTTGGCATGTTCGAAGATAAAGATTCAAAGGATCTGTTTGCTACAGCCTTCCAAGAAATGATCGCTTCGGTCGACAAGGGCGTGGATCTCAACGACATCGATGCTCTGTACCTGGGTAATTTCACCAATGATTTCTTTGTCCACCAGTCGCATTGGGGCGCGATCATTGCCGATACGATAGGCCATGTTCCCAAGCCGGCCACCCGAACCGAGGGAGCC